>DASYXO010000208.1:0-4602 GCA_035934825.1 Casimicrobiaceae bacterium | reverse complement strand
CAACCTTCTCGGCCGGCGCTATTACAACTTCGGATTGCTGGGGTCCAACGCGTTCACCGGTCCCGGCCGCAGCTTCGGCCCCGCCAGCGGCATCGACGCGGTCCCGGAGCAGTTTCGCGCGATCGGCGCACCGCGAACCGTCTCGGTCGGCCTGCGCTATCGATTCGGTGCGCCCGATCCCCGCGGCTGACCGGCGAGTCCGGCACCCTGCGAGCGCGGCAGGAGCATCACGACACAGAACGTGACCAGCGCCGTGCCCGCCATCAGCAGAAGCAGCGACTGGAAGCCCGCAGCCTTGACCAGCGGACCCAGCACCCAGACCGCGAGCGAGCTCACACCGAACGCGACGGCGAGCCGCATCCCCGAGACCCGCGAGCGGACGCTGTCGTCGACATAGCGGACGATCAGCGCATCGGTGAACGGAATCGCTCCGAAGACGGCAACCATGAACGCGATCATCGACGCGTAGAATGCCCATCCGCTCGCGCCGGCCGCGGTCAGGAACAACGGGACCTGTGCGGCGACGATTGCCGCATAGAGGAGCTTGACCGGGACGCGATCGAGCAGCATACCGACACCGACCTGCGCCAGTGCACCGGCGACGTAGATCAGCGCCAGCAGCACTCCCAGCGACGCTGGATCGTCGACGATGCCCCGCAGGCGCTCGTGCAGCAGCTCGCCGTTGCCGTTGGTCGTGAAGTTGTAGAGCATGCTGGCCGAGATCGAAGCGACGGTCACGATCGCGAACACCTTCGCGAGCGCGCCCTTGGGGAGCATTGCATGCGTCATCGGGCGGCGCGCGGGCGCGACGCCCTCGACCGGCGCCGCGTGCGCGAACAGCATTCCGCAGGCGAGCGAGATGAACGCGGGAACGACGAAGGCAGCGCGCCAGCCTGCGTACTTGACCAGGAAGCCGGTCATGACGGCTGCGAGCGCGACGCCGAGATTGCCAGCCAGCCCGTTGAAGCCGATCGTCAGGCCGGGACGCGTCGATCCGCGCACGAGCATCGGTATGCCGACAGGATGGTAGATCGCGGAAAACGCCCCCATCAGCGTCAGCGCGACCCCGAGCTGCCATGCGCTTCGCGTCAGGGCGACGGCCAGTGCGCTGACGGCCATGCCGAAGAAAAACACCAGCATCATCCGCCGCCGACCCCACAGGTCGCCGAGGCGCCCGGCCGGCAGCGAGCCGATACCGAACAGCGCGAACGCGCCGGCACCGTAGGGCATCAGGTCCTCCCAGCGCGCAAAGCCGAAATCGGCGGCGATCGGCCCGATCGCCGACGCGAAGATCAGCAGGAACATGTGATCGATCGCATGCGCCAGGTTCAGCAGCAGGCCGGTGCTGCGGGGCACGCGAGTCATCGTCGGTCCCCAGTCAGCGGGCGAGCGCGCCCAGCTTGTCGTAGAGCGCCTGCGGAATCTCGATGCCCTCCGCCTGCGCGCGACGCGACAGCGCGTCGCGGCGCGCGCCGGGGAGCCTGACGCCGGGCTCCTTCGTCATCTCGGCGACCAGCGTCTCGATGCGATCGAGGTAGACATCGCGGCCGGCGAGCGCGTCGGGGTCGACGACCAGGAACGCCTGGCCGATGCGCGGACGGTTGCCCTCGTCGACGAAGAACGAACTCGCCTCGAATCCCATCGCCGCGCCGGTCAGCGCGGTGACGAGCAACTCGACGATCAGCGCCAGCATCGCACCCTTGGCACCGCCCATTGGCAGCATCGATCCCTCGAGCGCAGCGCTCGGGTCGGTGGTCGGGGCCCCGGTCTTGTCCAGCGCCCAGCCCAGTGGAATCTTCCGGCCCTCCTTTGCCGCGACCATCACCTTGCCGCGCGCGACCTCCGACAGCGACAGGTCGATCGTCAGCGGCAACCCTTCGCGCCGCGGAAACACGGCCGCGATCGGATTGGTGCCGAAGATCGGCCGCCCGCCTCCGGCTGCCGCCATCGCCGCAGGCGAATTCCCCAACGCCAGGCCGACCATGCCGGCCTGCGCAACGGGTCCCAGGTGGTAGGCGGCGACGCCGAAATGATGGCTGTTGGTGACGCCTGCGAAGGCAACGCCGGATTCGCGCGCGCGCGCAATCGCTTCGGCGACGGCAAGCGCGCAGGCGGGAAACGCGAGCCCGCAGCCCGCGTCCACCAGCACCGCGCCACCCTTGGCGCGAACGACCCGCGCGACGGCCTGCCCGTCGGCGCGGCCGTTGGCAAGATGCGTCGCATACTGGGGAACGCGCGACACGCCGTGCGACGCGAGCCCCTGGCGATCGGCGTCGACCAGCGCCTGCGCCGTCGCAGTCGCCATCGCTTCGGATGCTCCGGCACGGCGCAGTGCGCGGATCGCGAGGTCGATCAGGGCTCCGGGCGCGAATTTCGGCATTTCGATGTTCCTGTCGCCGGTCGGTGCAAGCGGCTGTTCATGGTTTGGTCAGCCGGCAAGCGCGGCGGCGACCTTCTCGGCGATCATCGTCGACACGCGCAGGTTGGATTCATGCGTCAGGCCCGCGACGTGCGGCGTCAGCAGCAGCCGCGGGCAATCGGCGAGCGGCGAATCCGCCGCGAGGGGCTCGGGTTCGAAGACGTCGAGCGCTGCCCCGCCGAGCGTGCCGGCGGCCAGCGCTGCGGCGACCGCGGCCTCGTCGACGACGCCGCCGCGCGACGTGTTGATCAGGATGGCCCCCGGACGCATCGACGCGATCCCTGCCGCGTCGATCAGATTGCGCGTGGCCGCGGTCAGCGGCACGTGCAGCGACAGCACGTCGCAGCCCGCCAGCACGTCGGCGAAGGCGAGTGGCGACGTCTGCTCCTGCGCCCAGACGGAGGAATCCGCAGCGACCTGCGGATCGAAGCCGACCGCCCGCATGCCGACGGCGCGCGCCAGCCTGCCGGTCTCGCGGCCGATGCCGCCGAAACCGACCAGGCCGATCGTCCTGCCCAGGATTTCGCGCCCCCCCGACAGCGCAGCCCGCGGCCATTTCCCGGCCGCGACATCGAGGCTCGACTGGTACGCACCGCGCAGCAGCAGCAGCGCCGCGGCGACCACGTATTCGGCAACGGCGCGCGCGTTCGCGCCTGTCGCCGGGATCACCGCGACGTTCCGGGCGGCGCAGGCGCCGGTGTCGATGTTGTCGAGACCCACGCCCAGACGTCCGACGACCCGAAGCCGCGGTGCAGACGCAAGCAGCGCAACGTCGACCTGCGTGCGATTGCGCACGATCAGCGCGTCTGCATCCGCGAGGCCGGCCCGCAGGTCGGCATGGCGATCGACCAGGTCCCGCTCGTAGACGACATCGAATCGCCGCGCCAGGTCAGCGACCGCGGCATCGTCCATGAACTCACTGATCACGATGCGCATGACGGATGGATCCCAACCTTCGCCAGGGCGCCGTTGCACCCGGCCGGCCGCGTGCAGCGCGTTGCCGATTGGATCCGCATCAGTTCTGCATGCCCCATCTTCTCACGGTGCGCGCCTCGAGCGTCCTGAAGATGACGTTTTCGACGATCAGCCCGATGACGATCACGGTGAACAGTCCCGCGAACACGGCCGGGATCTCGAGCTCGTTCTTGTTCTCGTAGATGTACCAGCCGAGCCCGCCCGATCCCTGCGAGACGCCGAACACGAGCTCGGCGGCAATCAGCGTCCGCCAGGCGAATGCCCAGCCGATCTTGAGACCGGTCAGGATGGAGGGGAACGCCGCCGGGATCAGGATCCGGATGACGTAGGGCAGGCCGCGCAGGCCGTAGTTGCGCCCGACCATCCGCAGCGTGTTCGACACCGACAGGAAGCCCGAATGCGTGTTGAGCGCCACGGCCCACAGTACCGAATGGATGATGACGAAGATGATGCTCCCTGGGCCGAGTCCGAACCAGATCAGCGCGAGCGGCAGCAGCGCGATCGCGGGCAGCGGATTGAACATCGACGTCAGCAGCTCGAGAAGGTCGGTGCCTATCCGCGTCGTGATCGCGGCCATCGTGAGCACGGCCGCGCAGGCGATGCCTGCCGCGTAACCCTTCACCAGCACGGAGAGCGAGTTCAACGACTTGGTGACGAGCTCGCCGCTGGCGAAGCCCTTTACGAACGCATGGATCGTCGAACTGAAGGTCGGGAACAGCAGCGGGCTGTTTAGCTGGCTGGCGTAGATCTGCCACGTCGCGGCGAGCACGACCAGCAGCACGAACTTGCGGACCGCGCCGATGTTGGTGATCCTCTCCCAGGTCGACAGCGGCTTCTGCACGATCCCGAAAGCCTCGGAGGCGATCGGCTCGCGCAGGATCTCGGGTCGACCCGATGGAACGATGGCCGGATTCGTCATTCGGTACCCCCTTCGATGGCATCCGCGAACAGCATCGAATGTATGCGCTTCTCGAGTGCAGTGATGATCGCCCCATCGGCGCCTGCTGGAAGACTGTCGATCTCGGCCTTGACCTGACCTGGATGCGGCGAGAGCAGCAGGATGCGGCTGCCGATCTTGATCGCCTCGGGAATCGAATGCGTGACGAACAACACCGTGAACCGCGTGCCCTCCCACAGCGACAGCAGCTCGTCCTGCATCTTGCGCCGCGTCAGCGCATCGAGCGCCGCGAAGGGCTCGTCCATGAGGA
>DASYXO010000189.1:0-5847 GCA_035934825.1 Casimicrobiaceae bacterium | reverse complement strand
GCAGATCGATCGCTTCGGTCCCGGTCAGCGCGGTCGCCAGGGCGAAGGCCTCGCAGCCTTCGAGCGCGCGGTGCTCGCGCAGCAGCGCCGCGAGGCCCTCGCGCTGCGGCAGCAAGGCGGGCAGCATCGAATGGGCGCCCTCCGACGTCAGGCTCGCAACGACGACGACGGGAATGGCGAACAGCGTCGTCGCCAGCGCGCCGGCCGATGCGGCAGCGTCACGCTCCGCCGCCTCCAGCGATCGCCACAGGTAGCGGGCTGCGGGCAGCGTCGCGGCTTCGGTCAGCGCCTTCGCGAGCGCGCCGCCATCCCCCGACCTGATCAGCGGCACGAGCGCTCGCCGCATGTCGTCGCGCGCAGCGTCTTCTTCGCGGGTTGTTCGCGCGTCGAGGCCGGCCACGGCCAGCGCATGCAGCCGCGCGACCACGGCGTCGGACGCCGGTGCGGCCCGCCACGCGCGAGGGTCGGCGAGCCGGTCGAGCGCTTTATCGGTCGATGGCATCGGCCGATTCTAGCTGCCGACCGCGTGCGAGCCCCGCGCGGCTTGCGTGCTTGCCTGCGAGCCCGCAGCGAAAGCACGGTAAAATCAATGCTTTGGATTCGAGCTCACTCGGGATCACGCCTGCAATGCGCGTCTCAAGGTTCTATCTGCACACCCTGAAGGAAGCCCCGGCGGAAGCAGAAGTCGCCAGCCAGAGGCTGATGTTGCGCGCCGGGCTCGTCAAGAAGGTCGCGGCCGGCATCTATACCTGGATGCCGCTCGGCCTTATCACGCTGCGCAAGGTCGAGCGGATCGTCCGCGAGGAGATGAACCGCGCCGGGGCGCTCGAGGCCTACCTGCCGCACGTGGTCCCCGCCGAGCTGTGGCAGGAAACGCAGCGCTGGGACAAGTTCGGGCCGCAGCTCCTGAAGATCAAGGACCGGCAGCAACGCGACTTCCTGTTCGGTCCCACGCACGAGGAGGTGATGACCGACATCGTGCGCAAGGACATCGGCAGCTACCGGCAGTTGCCGGTCAACCTCTACCAGATCCAGGTCAAGTTCCGTGACGAGATCCGGCCGCGCTTCGGGGTGATGCGCGGGCGCGAGTTTCTGATGAAGGATGCGTATTCGTTCGACGTCGACCGCGACGCGCTGATGACCTCGTATCGCGGCATGTACGCGGCCTACGAGCGCATATTCACGCGGCTGGGCCTGCACTTTCGCGCGGTCGAGGCGGACACCGGCGCGATCGGCGGCTTCGCATCCCACGAGTTCCAGGTGCTGGCCGAGTCGGGCGAAGACGCGATCGCCTACAGCAGCGGCTCCGACTACGCGGCGAACGTCGAGCAGGCCGAGGCCGTTGCACCCGCCGCGTCGCGCGCAGCACCGGCCGAGCCGATGCAGAAAGTGCCCACGCCGGGCAAGTCGACCTGCGAGGATGTCGCCGAGCTCCTCGGCCTGCCGCTTTCGCGCACCGTCAAGTGCCTGTTGATCCATGCGCAGGAGCGGGTGCAGATGCTGCTGCTGCGCGGCGATCACATGGGCAACGAGGTGAAGATCGGCAAGCTCCCCGGCATCGGCGCCTGGCGCTGGGCCTCGGAGGCCGAGATCGTCGGGGCCACCGGCTGCCTGCCGGGCTACCTCGGGCCCGTCGGCATTCCCGTTGACATGCCACTGGTCGCCGACCGCCAGGTCGCCGTGATGAGCGATTTTGTCTGCGGCGCGAACGAGGCCGATCACCACCTGCGCGGCGTGAACTTCGGCCGCGACTGCCGCGAGCCCGATGCGGTCGCCGACCTGCGCAACGTGGTCGACGGCGATCCGTCCCCCGATGGCCAGGGAATCCTGTCGATCGTGCGCGGCATCGAGGTCGGACACGTCTTCGCGCTGGGCGATGTGTACTCTACAGCGATGGGGGCAACTTATCTCGATGCAGGTGGTCGGTCCCGTGTCATCCAGATGGGGTGCTACGGCATCGGCGTCACCCGCGTCGTCGCCGCGGCCATCGAGCAGAACCACGACGACAAGGGCATCATCTGGCCGCCCGCGATGACCCCGTTCGCCGTCGCCATCGCGCCGATCGGCTACGACCGCAGCGCGGCGGTCAGGGAACAGGCCGACCGGCTGTACGATGCGCTCGTGAAGGCGGGTGTCGAGGTGCTGCTGGACGACCGGAGCGAGCGGCCTGGCGTGATGTTTGCTGATCTGGAGCTGATCGGCATCCCCCACCGGATCACCATCGGCGAACGCGGCCTGAAAGAGGGCACCGTCGAATGCCAGGGTCGCCGCGAGGCGAGCGCCTGCAAGGTGGCAGTCGCCGACGCCGTTTCGTACGTGATCGACAAGGTCCGACTTGCATGATGCATCGCGCGACACCGGGGCCCTACGCAAAGACCGCAGCGCTGGCGCTGGTGCTGGCCGCCGCGCTGTGCGCCCCGCTGCCCGCGCACGCTGGCGCGCAGGTCGAGGAGCAGCTGTCGGCGTCGGTCGTGATGGGGATGCAGCGTTCGATCGCCGACAACCCGCCGCCGCGCAACTACGAGAACGAGCCCGCGGTCCGCGCCTGGATCGCCGACATGTCGCCGCGCCTCGCCAGGCGGCTGCCGGACGCGGGCGAGCGCCACGACCTGCTCGCGGCGGTCAGCTACGAAGCACGCCGTGCCGGCCTCGATCCCCAGCTCGTGCTGGGGCTCATCCATCACGAGAGCAACTTCCGCAAGTACGCGATCTCGTCGGCAGGCGCGCGCGGCTACATGCAGGTGATGCCGTTCTGGGTGCGGCAGATCGGTGCGCCGGACCAGAACCTGTTCCAGATGCGGACCAACCTTCGCTACGGCTGCACGATCCTGCGCTATTACCTCGACGCCGAGAAAGGCAGCCTCTTCCGCGCGCTCGGCCGCTACAACGGCAGCCTCGGACAGGCCGACTATCCGATGGCGGTGATTGCCGCCGAGCGGCTCTACCAGCCCTCCACGGCGGTCGCCGCCGTCCGCACGGCCGCGGCCTCTGCGTCGAACTGACCGCGCCGGACGTGGCCGCGACGGGCGCGAGGGCCGCAGCAGGATACCGGGGACGCTTCGCGCCCTCTCCTACCGGTGGGCTGCATTTCGGATCGCTGGTCGCGGCGCTCGCGAGCCATGCCGATGCTCGCGCGGCAGGCGGCCAGTGGCTGTTGCGCATCGAGGATGTCGACCTGGCGCGCGCACGCCCCGGCGCGACCGACGCGATCCTCGCCACCCTCGAGCGATTCGGCTTCACCTGGGACGGCCCGGTGTGGCGACAGTCGCTGCGCGGCGATGTCTATGCGGCGGCGCTCGAGCGCCTCGATGCGCAGGGACTGGTCTACGCCTGCACCTGCTCGCGCCGCGACCTCGCGGGCGTCATGCCCGGTGCCATCGGCGAGCGCGTCTATCCGGGGCGGTGCCGCGATCGCGCGCTGCGACCGGCGGCATCGCAGACCGCGCATTCGCGCTTCGCCTCGCGAGTGCGCGTTCCCGCCACGCCGATCGGCTTCGTCGATCGCCACTACGGTCCCCAGTCGCAGGACCTCGCAAGCGACGTCGGCGATTTCATCCTGCGCCGGCGCGACAGCCTCTACGCATATCAGCTCGCCGTCGTCGTCGACGATGCCGAGCAGGGCATCACCGACATCGTGCGCGGCGCCGACCTGCTGGCGTCCACTGCGCGCCAGATCTTTCTACAGCGATCGCTCGGCTGCACGACGCCGCGCTACTTGCACGTTCCCGTCGCCGTCGACGCACATGGGAACAAGCTTTCCAAGCAAGTCCGGGCGCCGGCGCTGGCTGGCGACCCACTGCCGGCGCTGATCGCGGCGTGGCGATTCCTCGGGCAAGCGGCGCCTGCCGACGAACCGGCGTCGGTCGCCGAGTTCTGGTCTTACGCGGTCCCGAACTGGGAATCGAGGCGGCTGCCGCCGGCATCGGTGCTTCCGGCGCCTCCCGGGTTCGGTGGCCCACCGGCGCAATCGCAGCGCCGTTGACCCGGCTGGTCAACGCGGCGGCCCCGTGCGCCGTTGAAGCGACGACCGCGTGGAAGTCCGGCGCGCTGCAGCGTGTTTGCCGTGCATCGACACCTCGCGCCGGCGCCCGAGGCTCCCGGAGGATCCCATGCGTGCAATCGCGATATCGGCCCTGATCGTGCTGCTCTCCGGCTGCGCAACGCAGGCCGAGCGTGCGGCGGCGATGCAACGCGACGTCGATGACATGATCAAGGTCTACGGGCCGGCATGCGAAAAGCTCGGCTACAAGAACGACACCGACCCGTGGCGGGACTGCGTACTTCGACTCGCGACCAGGGACAGCCTCGAGCGCTCGCGCCGCGAACCCGTATTCACCAATTGCATCGGACACCGGGGCTTCTTCCAGTGCAGCGCATTGTGACGGGTCCGGACGCCCGCGCTTCCGCGCGCCAGCGGCGCGAGCGTCATGGCCCGCAGGTCGAACGCGACCGGCGCGTGACGCCCTGGGGACATGGCGTCGAGGGTTGAGCTATCATCGCGACGCCACCTCCCCCGGTAACGGAAGCGCCGGCCACCCGCTGCATGCCCAGGCCCGGACCCGACGCCATCGGCGCCTAGCGCCAAGCAGGATGCCGATGAATCGCAACGATCCCTGCCCCTGCGGCAGCGGCAAGCGCTACAAGCACTGTCACGGCAGCGTGGGGCCCGCCGCGCCGCGGGCACTGCATCTCGACGCGCTCGCGGCCCATCGCTCGGGCTCGCTTGCAAAGGCCGAGGCGCTCTATCGTCAGGCGATCGAGGTCGATCCAGGCAACGTCGATTCGCTGCACATGCTGGGCGTCCTGCAGTACGAGCGCCTGCGCTACGGCGAAGCGCTCGACCTTCTGTGGAACGCCGCCGAGCAAACCGGCTGGACCGATCCGAGGGTCCGCAAGAATCTGGGGCTGGTGCTATCCAAGTTCCTGGCGCCGCAAGCCGATGCACGCCAGGAAGCCCTCGTCGCCGGGTACGTCGCCAGTACGCGCGCCCGGCAAGCCAGTGCGGCGGTTGCCACACGCGTGAGCGTCGTGCTGCCGGTCCACGACGGCGCAAGCGGGGTCGCGCGCGCGATCGCCTCGGTTGCGGCCCAGACCTACCCGGACATCGAGCTCATCGTCGTCGACGACGGTTCGACCGACGGCACCGCAGTGGTCGTCACGCGCTGCTTTTCCGGCGTCGCCTTTCCCGCGAAGCTCGTCAGTCGAGAGCACCAAGGCGCGGCGCGCGCGGCCAACGAAGGCGCCGCGCAGGCGCAAGGACGCTACCTCGCATTCCTCGACGCCGACGACTGGTACGCCCCCGAGCGCATCGAGCGCATGGTGGCCGAGATCGCGCGCGCGAAGCCCCTCTGGGGTTTCTCGCAGGTCGGCCATGAAACCGATGCACGCGCCGCCGCCAGCAGCCTGCCGGGCGAAGCGGCTTCGCTGGAGCGCGATTTCATGGGGACCGAGCCCGCGAGCTTCACGCTGCTCGACCACGACGTCCTGCGATCGAGCGGCAATCTCTTCGTCGATCGCGAGCTCTTCCTCGAGCTCGGCGGTTATCGCGACGACGCGCAATGCCATGGCTGGGATTTCGGCCTGCGCGCTTCCGACGTGGTGGAGCCGGTGCCGGTCGCCCCGCGGCTCTATTTCCTCGGAGGCCAGCGTCGGGACCCTGACGCGGCAAGCCCGGCTGCAGAAGCGGCCGAGCGGGGTGCAGCCGAGCGCCTGGCGCAGGCATTGACCGGCGGCGTCGCCGTGCGCAACGAGTTCAGCCCGAGGTACCTAGGCAATCGCGAGCTGCTGCTGCGCGCCGAGCTCCGCACCGGGCGCGGCGATCGCATTCCGGTGCCGATCCTGCGATCG
>DASYXO010000165.1:0-6633 GCA_035934825.1 Casimicrobiaceae bacterium | reverse complement strand
GTCGCGATGATCGTCGCAGTCGTCGTCGCGGGATGGCTGGTCTGGAGGCAGATGCATCCGCAGCCGCCGCAGGCGACTGCGCCCGCTGCGTCATCGGCGCCACAACCCGCGACGCCGGCGGCGACGGTTCCCGAGCATCCGATCGAGGCTGCGGGCGCCGGCGCACCGACGCAGCAGCCGGCGCTCCCGGCGCTGGCCGACAGCGATCCCGCGTTGCAGGATGCGATGGCCGCGATCTTCGGCAAGGCGCCGCTGGACCGGATCTTCCACCTGCAGCAGATCGTCCAGCGCTTCGTGGCGACGATCGACAACCTCCCGCGCCAGACGGCGGCCGTGCAGAGGATGCCGGTGCAGCCGGTCGGCGGATCGCTGCTGACTGCGCAGGCCGACGGCCAGACCGTTGTCGCGCCCGACAACGCGTCGCGCTACACGCCCTACGTGAGCGTGATGGAAGCCGCCGACACCGGTCGCCTGGTTGCGACCTACGTTCGGTTCTACCCGCTGTTCCAGAAGGCGTACGAGGACCTGGGCTACCCGGGCAAGTACTTCAACGACCGGCTGGTCTACGTCATCGATGACCTGCTGGCGGCGCCCGAGCCCGCGGGCCCGATCGCGCTGGTGCAGCCGAAGGTCATCTACAGGTTCGCCGATCCCCAGCTCGAGTCCCTGTCCGCCGGGCAGAAGATCATGGTGCGCATGGGCCACGACAACGAGCTGCGCGTGAAAGCCAAGCTCCGCGCCATCCGCCAGGCGCTGGTCGGAAACCCGCCTCCCCGCCAGGAGCCGCCTCGCTGAGCGGCATCCGGTCGAGCGCCGCGGCGCGGATACGATCCGCGTTCCGATCGGGGGGCGATCCGAATCGGGGTCAGACCCCGATTTTCTGAAAACGTGGTCTGACCCCGATTCTCGACCCCGATTATCCGGCGTTACTCGAAGCCGCCTTCGCGGCGCAGCGCGCGGGTGCCTGCACCGGTCAGCAGCGAGGCGAAGCGCCGCGCCAGCGCCGCTTCCCCGGCGCCGCTCGACACCGCCGCCGAGTAGACGGTCGTCAGCGCTAGCTCGTCGGGCAGGGTCGCGACCAGTCTGACCCCGGGGGTGTACAGGATTTCGGTCACCTGCGTGCAACCGACGGCACCGGAACGGCCGATCGGCTCGGCCCGGGACATCGCGGCCATCGCCGTCGCGCCATTGGCGTAGGGCTTGAGCCTTCCCGCGACGCGCTCGCGGATTCCGAGCTTCTTCAGCACGCCGACGAAATGGATGCCTGCGGTCGCGCGCTCGATGTCGGGGCAGTAGAGCGCGGTTGCCTGCGACAGGACGTCGCGCAACCCATCGATGCCCGTGATCGCAGGCGCAGGCTCCGCGGACGGAACCGCGACGCCGGTCGGAACGCCGCCCAGCGGCGCGATCGAATCCGGCTCGACCTTCCGCTGCGCCGCCAGCGCATCCAGCATCCCAGCCGGAAGGATCACGGCATCGCAGGGCTCGCCAGCGAGAAACCGGTCGCGAATCGTGCCCGCCGCATCGAAGCTCGCAGCGAGCGCCGCGCCTGCCTCGCGCTCGAACGAAGCGGCGAGTGCCTGCACGAGCCCCTTGGCGGCACCCGCGCAGAGCAGGTGCAGCCTGCGCGAACCCGCCGACGTCACCGATCGACCCGTGCGCCCGAGATCTTGACCACGCGCGCCCACTTGACGATGTCGCCTTCGAGATACTTGTGGAACGCCTCGGGCGTCATGGTCATCGGGGTCGCGCCCTGCTTCGCCCAGTCGGCCCTGACGTCAGGCTGCGACTCGACCGCCGTGATCGCCTGGTTCAGCTTGTCGACGACGGCCCTGGGCGTGCCTTTCGGCGCCATCAGGCCCAGCCAGATCGTCGCCTCGTAGCCGGGAACGCCAGCCTCGGACACCGTCGGCACGTCGGGCATCACCGCCGAGCGCAGCTTGCCGGTCGTCGCCAGCGCACGCACCCTGCCGGCCTTGACCTGCTCGTTCATCACCGTGACGGCGTCGAACATCATCTCGACCTGGCCGCCGATCACGCCGGTGCGCGCACCCGAGCTCCCCTTGTACGGGACGTGGACGATGTTGACGTGGGCCATCGCATTGAACAGCTCGCCCGCCATGTGATAGGGCGTGCCGGGACCCGATGACGCGAAGTTGAGCTTGCCCGGCTCCTTGTTGGCGAGCGCGATCAGGTCGGCGAGGGTCTTCACCGGCACCTTGGGATTCACGACCAGCACGAGGTCGGAGTAGTTGACAGGCGCCACCGGAACGAAATCGCGCATCAGCTTGAACGGCTTGTTCGGCATCAGCGATTCGTTCACCGTGTGCGTGTTCGACATCATCAGCAGCGTGTAGCCGTCGGGGGCGCTCTGGTGGACGATCTCGGTACCGACGACGGAGCCGCCGCCCGGCTTGTCCTCGACGACGAACGGCTCGCCGAGCGCCTTCTCGAGTCGCTGGCCGAGATACCGCGCGTAGACGTCGGCCGGGCCTCCCGCGGCGAAGGGCACGACGATCTTGATCGGATGCGACGGCCAGGTGTCCGCGAGCGCCGGCAGCGCCAATGCCGTGACCGTGGAACAAAGTACAATTTTCAGGATGCGTATCATGGACTCCATCTCCGTGGTGGGCTGGCAAGGCCGCGATGCTAGGCTGCCGGGCCTGCGAACGTCAACGACAACGATGCCTCGAGAGGGTCATGACGCCGATGGCGACACGCCGATGGTTGCCCTGGCGTCCCTACATCCATTAGGCTAGGCGCCGACAACGCCTGAAGAGAGAAACGACGATGGCTCCAGAACCGGGCACCCGTACGACCGAAGCGGTCATGGACGCGGCCTCGCTCTATCGCGAGGAGACGTTTACCGACCGCAAGATCGGCACGCTGCGCGTCCTGACGCCCGTCAGGAGCGACGGCAGCCCCGACCCCGCCCGCGCATCACTTTTCCAGGGCGAAGCCCAGCTCATGACCAACATGGGCCCGCTGCCGATCAGCTTCGACATCGATGCGCGTACGCTCGCCGAGGCAGTCGAGGGTTACGCCGAGGCAACCAAGGCCGGCATCGAGCGCGCGATGCGCGAGCTGCAGGACATGCGCCGGCAGGCATCGTCGTCGATCGTGCTGCCGCCTGCGGGCGCAACCCTTCCGCCAGGGGGACCACTGGGCGGCGGCAAGATCCAGTTGCCTTAGATGAGCGTATTGATCGTCGAAGACGACAAGGTTATCGCGACCAATCTCTACGATTACCTCGAGAGCCGCGGTTACGAGCCGGACGTCGCGTACGATGGCGTGACCGGCCTGCATCTCGCCGTCGTCCGGCACTGGGATGCGATATTGCTGGACGTGTCGCTGCCGGGCATCGATGGCCTGACGCTCTGCCGCAAGCTGCGGGACGACGCGCGGCGGGATACGCCGATCCTGATGCTGACCGCGAAAGATGCACTGGACGACAAGCTCCGGGGCTTCGCGCAGGGCGCCGACGATTACCTGGTCAAGCCGTTCTCCCTCAAGGAAATCGATGCGCGCCTCAGTGCCATGATCCGGCGCTACAGGGGGCAGGTTGCGGAAGCCACGCTGTGTTGCGCCGACGTACGATTCGACCTGACGACGCTCCGCGTCGAGCGCGCCAACCGCCCGGTCAGCCTGCCGCCGAAGTGCCTTTCTCTGCTGCGCATCCTCATGCAATCGCCGAATCGCGTCATCGGCCGCCGGGAGCTCGAAGCCGAGCTCTGGGGCGACGCGCTCCCGGACAGCGATACGCTGCGAACGCACGTCTACATCCTTCGTCGCGCCCTGACTGCCGCCGGCGAGGAGGATGTCATCGAAACGATACACGGTATCGGCTACCGGCTCGCGGTCGGCGGTGCGAACGCGCCATAGCCTGCGGTTCAAGGTCGCGCTCGTCTTTTCGGCATTGACGATCGTTCTGCTCGTCGCCCAGGCTGCGGGCGTGAGAGCGCTGGCCGAAGCCCAGGAGGAGCGGTTCATCGCCGCGTTGATCGCGGACGACATGCGCAGCGTGCTCAGGACTTACCACAACGACCCTGCGCTCGTGCCACCGCTGGTTCCGCGGCTCGCGGGCCGCGTATCCGAGGAAGGGCGTGCCCAAGTCGTCCTCCCCTCGTCGGTCCGGGGCCTGCCCGATGGCACTCACCAGATCATCGTGGGAGGCCGCGAAATCCACGTCGCGATCGCCCCCTTCGGTGATGATCGCGTGTACAAGGTCTACGACTTCAACGCCTACGAGCGACGCTTCAAGCAGGTCATCGACACCCTGATGGCCGTCACCGGGTTGTTTGCGCTGCTCACGATCTGGTTGGCATTCGGGTTGTCCGGCCTCCTCGTCCGCCAGATCGCCGGCCTTGCGCGCCAGGTCAAGGAGCTGAGGCTGGGTGCGTCGAATGCGCTCAATCCCGGCCGGTACGACGAAGCGGAGGTCGCCGAGCTCGTCGACGCCTTCAACGACTACCACCGCAGGATGGCGACGATGGTCGAGCGCGAGAAGGATTTCGCGAGCAACGTCAGCCACGAGCTGCGCACGCCGCTCACGGCGATCAAGACCAGTTGCGAGCTGCTCGATCAGGATCCGGTGATCGGTCCGAAATCCCGGGAGCGCCTGCGGCAGGTCGATCGCGCGGTCGACGACATGATCGAGCGGGTCGATGCGCTGCTTCTGCTGGCGCGAGAGGAATCCCGGGCCGAAGTCGGCCCGGTGGGCCTCGCCGACGCGGTCCGGGACGCCGTGGAGCCCTTTGCCGCCGTGCTGGCCGCCAAGGAGATCGGGGTGACGATCGACATCGACAGCGAGCTGCACGTCGACGTGAACCGGTCAGCGCTCGCCATCGTGCTGTCGAATCTCGTCGGCAATGCCGTCCGCTACACCGACCGCGGCAGCATTCGCTTCACCCATGCGGACGGCTGGCTGCGGATCGAGGACAGCGGCCGCGGCATACCGAGCGACTCGGTCCCCCATGTGTTCGAGCGGTTCTATCGTGGCACGGACGCAGGCACGGCCGATCGAGGATTCGGCATCGGCCTGTCCATCGTCAGGAAGATCTGCGACCGGTACCGATGGCCGGTCAAGCTCGACAGCGAGGCCGGCAGAGGCACGCGCATCTCGCTGGGTCTGCCGTCGACCGATCGAAGAACGCCGCCTTCACGGAAAATTGACGCTTTCCCGACCGGAGCTTCACGGCGGGAGGCCTAGCATCCACGTCTTCCGTGGCAGGCGCATCCGCGACGACTGGCGCTGCGCCCGAGCCATGCACCTGCGGACGAATGGATTCCTGGATGCGCCGCTCATGGCTGCTCGCCTGCGTCGTGCTGGCGGGATGCGCGGGCTATCAGCCCAAGCCCATCGCGCTGGCGCAGCTCGCCCGGAGCTTCGACGATCGCTCGCTGGCCAGCGCGGGCTTGCGCAGCTATCTCGCGCGGAAGCTCGGCCACGACGTCACGCCCTGGCCGCTGCAGCGATGGGACCGCGAGCTGCTCACGCTGGCGGCCGACTATTACAGTCCGGCGCTCGATATCGCACGCGCAAAGTGGGCTGGCGCAAAGGCGGGAATCGATGTCGCGGCCGCAATCCCGAACCCGGTGCTGCTGCTGCCCTTTCAATATGCGACCAACGGCCGCGGGCCGGGGCTCCCGTACACGACCGGACCCGCACTCGACATTCCCATCGAGACCGCGCACAAGCGCGACTACCGCATCGATATGGCGTCGCAGCTGTCGGAAGCGGCGCGCCTGAACATCAGCGACCAGGCGTGGAAGTTGCGCAGCCAGGTTCGCGACGCGACGCTCGGCGTGTATTTCGCACGCGAACGCACTGCGCTGCTTCTGCGCAAGCTTGCCGCGCAGCAGCAGATCGTCGAGATGATGGCAAAGCGCGGTGCCGTCGGCGAGGCCGCAGAACCCGATGTCGATCGCGCGCTGCTTGCGTCGACACAGGCGCAGATCGACCTCGCGGCGGCCCGGAGGGCTTCGCAGGATGCGCTCGCCCGCCTTGCCGGCGCGATGGGACTGCCGGTCGCCGCCATCGAATCGGTCCGGATCGATCTCGACGAATTCGAACACACCGGAGCGCCGCCCCCGCCCGCTGCCGCGCGCCGTGAGGCGATCCTGCATCGGGCCGACTTGCTCGGCTCGCTGGCGAACTACGAGGCGGCCCAGGCGGCGCTGCAACTCGAGATCGCGAAGCAGTACCCGGACATCCATCTCGGACCGGGCTACACCTACGACATGGGCACCAACAAGATCGGCTTCGGACTTGCCGGAATCACGCTGCCCGTCTTCGACCGCAACCAGGGCGGCATCGCCCGGGCCGAAGCCAGGCGCGCGGAAGCCGCAGCGCGCGTTGCGGCCCTGCAGGACGCGATCATCAACACGCTCGATCATGCGCTCGCCCATTACCAGGCGAGCCTTCACGCGTTGCGTCTGGCGTCGGAGCGCCTGTCTACGGCGCGAAGGCGGCTCGACAGCGAGACCACGCGCTTTGCCGTAGGCACCACCGATCGGCTGTCGCTGGCCCAGGCCAAGGCGGATTACCCGATGGTCGAAATCGAGCATCTGAATGCGGTGGTGGCGGCGCAGAAGGCGGCAGCTACACTCGAGGACGCAATGCAGCGGCCGCTG
>DASYXO010000160.1:0-16108 GCA_035934825.1 Casimicrobiaceae bacterium | reverse complement strand
CGGCTTGCGTCAGGGCGGTGTTGGACGTCGCGAACGGCGTGGCCGAGAGGCTGCTTCCCTTCGTGCAGCCCGTGGTGCAAGTGTAGATGTTGCGCGGGTTGGTCGCAGTGCCCGCGGCAGTGGTGTAGTCGTCCTGCAGGTTCGCGAGCCTGATTTGCTGGCCCACGCCGCCTTTTTCGACGACTTCACCGTCGGCGCTGTCGAATCCACCGCCCGCCCCCTGCTGGTCGTTCACCCAGAATCCGCCGGTCGACGAGATGTTGTCGGGCAGCTTGCTGGTGTCCTTGGTGGTCCAGAAGCTCGCCGCCGTCGGGGCGATGAACCCCGTCGATGCATTGATCGCTGCCGTGCCGGTCGCATCCGCGAGGAACAGCGTCGGATTCGCGTTGGTGCCGCCGACACCGAACTGGTACTGCTTCAAGTTGCCGAGCCAGCGCGGGCTGTCGTTGCCGTCGGGCCGGAACATGCCGATGAACACCTGGTTCTGGTAGGTGCCCTGGGTGTTGGAGCTGATCGGCAGGCTGGAGGACGCGAACACGCTGTTGACGGCCGCCACTTCGTTGAAGATCTGGAGCAGCCCCTGCTTGATCGAGTTGTAGTCGATCCCCGAGAAGGCCTTCCCCCCGCCTTGATCCGCAGCGCTGAGCAGCTCCTGCGTGTAGTCCGGTGTTCCGGAAGCAGAAATGTTCTTCGGATCCGAGCCGGCCGTGATCGTGTACATGACCGCGTTCTGCCGGTCGTTCGCGTTGTGGTTGAAGTCGGTCTGGTTGAAGTACCGCGCCCACTCGTCGACGTACGAGGTCTGGTCCAGCGCCGTCGCCGTACCGAGATTACTGGTGTTGATGTAGGTCTGCTGTGCAGACGTCCACCCCGCGGTCGTGAGGTCGCTCGTCGACCAGCAGCCGCTGCCGTTGCACGGGCGGCCCTGCTTGCTGGTGGCGCCGATCAGGATGATGAAGGACTTCTGGCACGCCAGCGTTCCGATGTGCGCCGAATAGGAGATTCCCGATCGGGGACCCGTGTTTCCGGTGAACCATGCCCAGGCTTCGGTCATGTCGCCGTCGAGCTTCGCATTGCCGGTCGCCTTCGGGATGCCGGCGCTGATCGCGTTCTCGAAGGTCGAGATCCCGCCCAGATCCATCAGGACCGGGTTGTACGGTGACGACGCAGGAATGTAGAACTGCCCACCCTTGTTGCTGCCCGACCCGCCGGACATCAGCGCGATGCTCAGCTTCCCGAGGAGCTGCGGGCTCGACTTGATCGCGTCTACGGCGCCGTAGAGCGAGCAATACACCATGTCAAGAAGCGTGCTGTTCGGCAGACTCGCAGGTGCCCCCGTGAACGGGCAGGACGACCCGTAGGCCGCATCGTTGCTCGACGTATTGTCGACGATGATCAGGATGTTCGGCGTCGCAGCTCCATTCGCGCCGCCGAAGACGTCGATGTCCTCGGCGTACGCGGCGCGTGATGCCCCGAATGCCACGAGCGCGATCGACGTGAGAACTCGAATCAGCAATGTCTTCACAATACGACTCCCTTTGGCGCCGAGGTCGGCGCGGCGTGCATGCTCGAGACTCGCGTCAGCATGGGCTGCTGCCCGTCGCGATCCGCTTCCCGATGCCCTGGTGCAGCGTCACCGACGTACCGGTGTTGTTGGTGGGGTCCGTCGCGGTCGCGCTCATGTCCCATTGGGTCGACGAGCAGAAAGAATTCCCGCTCCCGGCCCCGGATGGAACGCCAGGTGCGCTCGACGCGGCGCTTCCGAAGCAGGGCACGTCGTTCGGATTGGTTGCATCGAGCTCGGTGAGCTTGACCGGCACCGAGTTCAGGCATCTGGGCGCCGCAACCGCGACGGCGTAACCCGTCGATCCGTTGCCCGCCACGTCGACCGTTGCGGTCACGGCCACGGGGTTGGTGGTGAAATCGCGGCTCGACACCTGCTCGATCACCTGCTGCGCGGCCGAGATCGCCTCGTTTCGCGCCTGCTCGTTGCCCATCACCTGCAGGTTGGTCGTCGACATGTTGATGGCAGCGAGCACGAACAGCGTCACCAGGATCAGCATGATCATGCCGATGACCAGGGTGGCGCCGCGTTGCGTGGAACGAAGGTGAGGTTTCATGGCGATCAAGGGAAGACGGGCTCCAGGCGCTGGCTGACGTTGGTGACGCGGACCAGAGCGGTGTAGGCATGGCGGCGGAACGATCCGCCGGGAGTGAGCGTGTTCGCCGTTCCGTCGGCATTGTTGCCCATCGCATAGGTCTTGGTGTCGGTGTAGCCACTGGTCGCATCCGCATTGCGGGCGAGCAGGTGAATGCGAACGGCGACGACCTGCGACCACTGGGTGACCGACGACGGGGCAGCCGTGTAGCTGTCGGGCGAACCGTCGCCGTTGGTGTCGAGCCCGTACTCGTACTGGATGTTCTCGATGCCCTCGACCAGTGGCTCGGGATTGGACATGGTGTCTGCGCCCGACGCGCACGCTGAATTGGTGGCGCTGGTGTCGCTGCACAATTCCACGCGCTTGAGCGTCGGCAGCGGCGCATCTCCGGCCGCACAGGCCCCACCGCTCCCGGTCGCGACGCTGCACGGGGCGATGTAGTAGATGTAGACGTGGTACTGCCGGATCGGCATCGCCGTCGTGCAATCCTTGTCGGTCAGCGTGAAACCGCTCTGCGCGATCTGGAACACCGGCGCCAGCGTGGCGCAGTTGGTCGTCTGGGTGTAGAAGCCATTGGCGACCGCGCTGCCCGCGGCGAGGGTCGTGGTATTGGCGCGGCGAACGACGATGATGTCGGTGCCGCTGACGGCGTCGGGGATGCAGGACGGCGCCGTCCCCGGCGCATCGACGCCTTGCAGCGGGACCGGCAGCGCCGCCTTCACCGAAGCGAAATCCGTCGCGCAGGGATTGGGCAACGTCGCAGGCATCGGGATGACCGCCGACGGCGCCGGCGTGCTCGGCAGGTTGATGACGTTCTTGACCTCGCCGTAGAAGCCGGCGAGGCGGATTTCCTCGCTCAGCAGCCCCAGTGCGTAGCGGCCGTTCTCGATCTGCCGGCTCACCCGCTCGGCTTCGGAAAACGACCGGCTGCTCGAAACGAAGAACACGGCGAGACCGAACAGCAGGACGCCGGCGATGATCAGCGCGATCATCAGCTCGATCAGGGAGAATCCGCGGAACGCGGCTGACGGCGCAGCGCGTCGTTTCTGCGAAGGGTGGCGGTTGCGCATGGCGCCGGTCATGGTGAATTGAGGTCGCCGATGCGCAGCGTCGCCATCACGACGCGGCGGTAGGCATCGTTCGCCGTACTGCCTGCCGGATAGAGGTTCTGCCCGCAGGTCAGGTTGGTCGGCGGCGCAGCCGTCGGTGCGAGGCCCTGCCACGCGACCGTCACCGTGTAGATCCCGGTCCCTGTCTCCGCAGCACCGGTGGTGTCGGTGAGCTCGGTCGTATTGTCGTAGGCGACACAACCGCGGGCGCCGAGCATCGCGCCGATGCAACCCGCGCCTGTCGTGGTCGTGCACGTGGTGCCGCTGGTCGACTCGGCGGCACCATTCAATTCGTTCCCCCAATCGCACAGATCGTAGGCCGCACCGGTCAGACTCGTGCAGCTGGTCAGCGTCCCGCCACCACCGACCGGCGACGACGTGACATAGCTGAGGCTGTGCGCCGCGGCGCGGTCGGTGTTGATCCGGTCCACCATGTCCTGCAGCAGCGCCAGCGCCTGGCCGCGCTGATAGGACTCGAGCTCCGCCTGCTGGCCGCGCGCCTGCAGGCCGATGACGCCGATCAGGCCGAGTGCGAGCACGATCAACGTGATCAGCACTTCGATCATCGTGAATCCCGCCTGCCGCGACGTGGGACGGGACCGGGGTGCGCTGCGATCGGTGTTCGTGGCCATGGAGAGTTCGGCTCAGCCGCAGGTGCTGGTGTTGCCGCTGTAGCTGTAGTTGGTCACGTTGGGCCTGCCGCTCAGGTCGATCTTGATGCAGCGCGGCGCAACCGACGTGTTCGCGGTCTGGAACGTGATCGCGCCGGGCGTGGAGGTCACCCGCCCGTCGCTGCGGTAGGTGATCGTGCTCGCCGCCATTGCCGAAAGCTGGTCGCTGAGGGCGGCCTGGGACTTCAGCACGGTCGGGGTGGCTCCCGGGATCTGGATCACCCAGCCGTTGGTCCAGTCGGGGGAGCCCGTGCCGCAGGTCGGCGGGTACTTGGCACTGCACGGCACGACAGCGACGTTGGTCGCACGCTTGATCGCTTCGCTGCGCGCGTAGTAGAGCGCGGTCTGCAGGTTCGAGGCGCCGCTGCGCACGTACTGCGAAAGCATCATCTGCTGCATCGCGGGCACCGCGAGCTTGGCCAGGACGCCGACGATGACGACGGTAATCATCAGCTCGATCAGCGTGAAACCGGTTTGGCGGAAGGCGCGTCGCATCGTGGTCAGCGCGCCCACTTGTCGGTCGGCGTCTTGTTGCCCTGGCTGTCGAGGCACAGGTTGCCATCGGTAAGCTGCGGTCCCTGGGCGGTCGCGGTCAGCACGTAGGCCGGGGCCACCACCGCGTTGCCGTTGCAATCGTTGCCGGTCGTTGCGGCGGAGAACGCGTAATTGATGGCGACGTCGCTCCCCGGCGTGTAGGCGAGCCCGCCGGAGCCCACCGTCGCGGTGTAGCTGCGCACATCCAGCCGGTACTGCTCCTCGCGGTTGGCGATGTCCTGCAGCGCCTGTTTCGCCTGCGAGCGATTCGCGCGGAGGATGTAGCTGTGGTAGGACGGCAGCGCGATGGCCGCCAGAATGCCGACGATCGCCACGACCGTCACCAGCTCCAGCAGCGTAAAACCGCGATTGCGTTCAATGGGCATGCAATGGCCTCTCCCTGGGTGCGAGCGCAGTGTAAGCCGCGGATTTTTCAGCAGAACGGCGCTGCGGATGGACGGTCGGGCCGCGGCGACAGGCGTGCCGCGAGCCGTTGCGGCCACCGATGGACGGGGCCATCGCGCGCCTGGGCGGCGGGGCCCACCCGAGCGTTCCCGCCGGCCGACTGCGCATGGCCAGATGGTCGCGTCGAGTCGTTGACACCGGCGATGCCGCGGCGTTATCGTGCGCCCCGTCACCATTCGAGGGAGACCTCGTTGGACGCAGCGAGTCGCCGTAAAGACGCCAGGATCGGACCGTAACCGCGCTGTAATCCAGTCTCTTCAGACTGCTTTCGACGCCCCGGGCCGACCAACGCATTCCGGGAAGTCGGAGCAGCCTCCCCCGCAGCACTTCGCTGCGGACCGCCGCCCCCTCTTCATCGCCTGCCTTCGCAGTAACCGTTGCCTTGCCGCATGGCGGCATCGCCGGATTCGCGCTTTGCGCGGAGGGAGACTCCGATGGAGCTCAAGCTCACGCTGTTTGGCGTCGAAATTCTCGGCCGCAAGGCACCGGCCTCCGGCGGCCGTCCCGGCCCCGGCGTCGCGACCGGAGCCGAGTTGCTGGACGTCGGCCGGCTCACCCCCGAGGCTGCGCTTGCCCGGCTGGCGTCGTCGCCCGAGGGCCTGCTCGACCGCGAGGCCGACGAGCGCCTGCAGCGCTACGGCAGGAACGAGGTCGCCCACGAGCGCCACAAGAGCCCCGCCCGCCGCCTGGCCGAGCTGTTCCTGACGCCGCTGTCGGTGCTGCTGCTGGGCCTCGCGATCGTCAATTACCTCACCGGCGAGAGCAAGGGCGCCATCGTCATCGCGCTGATGGTCATGCTCGCGGTACTTCTGTCGTTCGTTCAGGAGTTCCGGTCCGGCAAGGCCGCCGAGCGCCTGCGGGCCATGGTGAGCACCACGGCCACGGTCCTGCGCAAGGACGCCCACCTCGACATTCCCGAAGGCGTCGTGGCCCATCTTCCGGTCGCCCTGCATCCGAAGCCTGCCGCCCGCAGGGAGATCCCGCTGTCGAACGTCGTCCCGGGCGACATCGTCTTTCTTTCCGCCGGCGACATCGTTCCCGCCGACGTGCGCATCCTCTCGGCGCGCGATCTCTTCATCAATCAGGCGTCGCTGACCGGCGAATCGCTGCCGGTGGAGAAGCACGCAATCGAGGCGCCCGCCGGCACCCGATCCGCCCTCGAGCTCGCCAACATCGGATTCATGGGAACCAACGTGGTGAGCGGCACCGCCAGCGCCGTCGTGGTCGTGACCGGTCCGCGGACCTACTTCGGAGGCATCGCCAGCCAGGTTGCCGGGCAACGCGTGCTGACGAGCTTCGACCGCGGCGTCAACCGCTTCATCTGGCTCATCATCCGGTTCATGGCGGTGATGGTCCCGCTCGTCTTCCTGGTCAACGGGTTCACCAAGGGCAACTGGCTGGAAGCGTTCCTGTTCGCGGTCGCCGTCGCGGTCGGCCTGACCCCCGAGATGCTGCCGATGATCGTGACCATCAACCTCGCGAAGGGGGCGCTGGCGATGTCACGCAAGAAGGTCATCGTCAAGCGCCTGAACTCGATCCAGAACCTCGGCGCCATGGATGTCCTGTGCACGGACAAGACCGGCACGCTGACCCAGGACAAGGTCATCCTCGAGAAGCACGTCGACGTGTACGGCGAGGAGTCGGAGCGCGTGCTCGAATACGCCTACCTCAACAGCTTCTACCAGACGGGGCTCAAGAACCTGCTCGATGTCGCGGTGCTCGAGCATGTCGAGGTGCGCGAGCACCTGAAGGCCGACAGCCGATTCGCCAAGGTCGACGAGGTCCCCTTCGACTTCCAGCGCCGGCGCATGTCGGTGGTCGTCGCAGAACAGGACGGCCCCCACATCCTGATCTGCAAGGGCGCGGTCGAGGAGGTCTTCGCGGTATGCAATCGCGCCGAGCAGCACGACGAAGTCGTCGCTCTCGAGGAAGGGCATTACGACGAGCTGCAGGCCGTGACGCGCGCGTTCAACGAGGATGGTTTTCGCGTGATCGCGGTCGCGTACAAGGAGCTGCCGCGCGGGCAGACGACGTACTCGGTCGCGGACGAGGACGGCCTGGTCCTGGCCGGCTACATTGCCTTCCTCGACCCGCCGAAGGAAAGCGCGGCCGCGGCGATTCGCACGCTCCAGGAGCACGGGGTCGCGGTGAAGGTTCTGACCGGCGACAACGAAGCGGTGACACGGAACATCTGCCGGCAGGTAGGCCTCCCGGTCGAGGACGTCGTGCTCGGAAGCGAGGTCGACGCACTCTCGGACGAGGCGCTCGCGGCGCGGACCGACAAGGTCAGCGTGCTCGCCAAGCTCTCCCCGGCGCAGAAGGCGCGCGTGATCAAGGCGCTGCACCTGCGGGGCCATGTCGTCGGCTTCCTGGGCGATGGAATCAACGACGGTCCGGCACTGCGTGCAGCGGATGTCGGCATCTCCGTGGACACGGCGGTCGATATCGCGAAGGAGTCGGCCGACATCATCCTGCTGGAGAAGAACCTGCTGGTTCTCGAAGAGGGCGTGGTCGAGGGCCGCAAGGTCTTCGGCAACATCAGCAAGTACATCAAGATGGGCGCCAGCTCCAACTTCGGCAACATGTTCAGCGTGCTCGGCGCGAGCGCGTTCCTGCCGTTCCTGCCGATGGCGCCGGTGCAGATCCTGGTGAACAACCTGCTCTACGACTTCTCGCAGACGACGGTCGCCACCGACAATGTCGATGAAGACTATCTGCGCAAGCCGCGGCAGTGGGACATCGGCAACATCGGCCGCTTCATGCTGTTCGTCGGGCCGATCAGCTCGCTGTTCGACTACGCGACCTTCGGAACACTGATCTACTTTTTCGGCGGCTGGACGAACCGAACGCTGTTCCAGACCGGCTGGTTCGTGGAATCGCTGCTGTCGCAGACACTCATCGTCCACGTGATCCGTACCGGCAAGGTTCCGTTTCTGCAGAGCAAGCCGAGCTTTCCGCTCCTCGTGACCACTCTGGGCGTCTGCCTGCTCGGCCTGTGGCTACCGACCTCCCCGTTCGCCGACGCCCTGGGACTCACGCCGTTGCCGCATGCCTTCGCGCTTGCGCTACTCGGCATCCTCGGCGGCTACATGCTGCTGACCCAGCTCGCGAAGACCTGGCTCATCCGTCGCTTCGGCCTGAGCTGATCGACGCAAGGCGCTGTCCGGCCGAGCCAGCGACGTGCTTCGCTGGTCGCGTCCCGCCCGGCGCTCGCCCGCGCGTCCGGACCGCGTTCCGGTACGCTGGCTAGGGTATTCGACGCAGCAGGCCGATCGCGAACGACACGACGAAGAGCACCAGGAATATGAAGAACAGAATCTTGGCGATTTCCACCGCGCCAGCGGCGATGCCACCGAATCCGAAGATCGCGGCAACGACAGCGATCACGAAGAATACGAGCGCGTAATACAGCATGATGCTCCTCCCGCTGGATATCGCTCCAGGTTGAACGTCGGTGCGCCTGCGACCGTGGTACGACATGGCGTACGGCGCCAAAGCTACGCCCGACGTTTCACGCTCGCGATCGGAAGATGTCCGATCCCGGCGTCCGCCGCGTCCTACAAGCCACTCGGCCGGGTGCGCAGCGCGCAGCGTCGAATCACATTGCGCCCGCGAGCAGGGTATCGGGCCCTACATTCGTCCGGCCGACCGGCCTACACGGAAATGCGGCCGTCACCGACCTACCACCACGGGGGTGCGGCGCTACGATCCGCACCGTAATCTCGACACAGGAGGTGATGATGATGACGCACAAGCTTGCGACGACATGCTTCGTGATTGGAGCAACCCTGGTACCCATGGCCGCGCATGCGGCGGACTCCGAAATGGACCGCGGGCATCCTGCGGCCTTCGTCAAGGACTCGGTCATCACGACGAAGGTCAAGGCGAAGCTGGCAGCCGAACGCCTCGACAGCCTCAAGCACATCCGGGTCGATACGGACGCCAGCGGCGTGGTTACGTTGAGCGGGACCGTCAACAGTCGCGATGAAGAACAGAAGGCCGTCACCCTCGCTCGCAATACCGAAGGGGTGAAGTCGGTCATGAGCGACCTCAGGGTGCAGAAGGACCACTAGCGACACCGGGATCGGCGGCCGGCGCCCATTGCCTGCGGACGCGCGGCGCCGCCGCCGACCCGACCGGAGCAGCCGGCCGGAGCGGGTCACGCGGTACGGCGCTGGGAGTACGGACATGCAGCTCGTTGCCCGCTTCTTGCGCGTCCTACCGTTCGGCGTGGCCGCACTGGTCGCTGCCGGATGCGCTTCGCTGCCGCCCGGCGCGGACTATCCCAAGGCGACCTCTGCGGCGCTGGCCGAACCCGCGCAAACGCGGCTCGGGCGCCAGTTCGAGAACGCCGCACGCGGGCACGACGGCAATTCGGCGTTTCGCCTGCTTTCCGTCGGCGTGGACGGCTTCCTCGTCCGGGCGCAGATGATCGATGCTGCCGCGCGGACCCTCGACCTCGAATACTTCATCTTCCGCCAGGATGAGACCGGACAGTTGCTGGCAGATGCGCTGCTGCGTGCCGCCGATCGCGGTGTTCGCGTGAGACTGCTGGTCGATGACGCGGAAACGCAAAACGCGGACGACCAGCTCGCGGCGCTGAGCGCGCATCCGAATATCCACGTCCGGATCTTCAATCCCTTCACCTATCGCGGGAATGATCCCCTGCTTCGCGACCTCGATTTCGCCTTCGACTCGGCCAGGCTCGACTATCGGATGCACAACAAGCTGATGATCGTCGACAATGCCGCGGCGCTGGTCGGCGGCCGCAACATCGGCGACAAGTATTTCCAGGTCGACCCGCAGTCGCAGTTCGGCGACGACGACGTTTTCGCTGCCGGTCCCATCGTCATGGACCTGTCGCGGTCATTCGACGAATTCTGGAACAGCGAGCTCGCCATCCCGATCGCGGCACTTCCAGGTGAACGCCCCACCGTTCGGGCACTGGACGCCTATCGCCTCGCACTCGACGCGCACCGGCGGGCGCTGAAGGCCGACGGGATCGCGTATGCGCGCCGCATCGCGGCCGGCGAGCCACTCGCCGGCATGCTCTCGGGCCGGCTGCCGCTCGTTTGGGCGCACGCGGAGGTCGTTTGCGACAGCCCCGACAAGCGGAGCGTCGAGCACGGCGAGATGGTGGGCAACCTGATGCATCGCGAAGTCGCCGACGCCGCGAGGGCGGTGCAGTCGGAACTGATCATCGTCACCCCTTACTTCGTACCGGGTTCTGCGGGAATGCGACTGATTGCCGGTCTTCGCAAGCGCGCAGTGCGAGTCCGCGTCCTGACGAACTCCCTGGAGTCCACGCCGGAGCTCCTTGCCCAGTCCGGTTACATGCACTATCGTCGGCCGTTGCTCGAGGATGGGGTCGAGGTTTCGGAGGTCCGGGCGCAGCTGGGAAACGCCCGAGGCAGCGGCGAGCCACGCGCGGATGCGCGCTACGGCAATTACGCGCTGCACGCCAAGCTGTTCGTGTTCGACCGCAAGCGGCTGTACGTGGGCTCGATGAACTTCGACGAACGTTCTCGCCACCTGAACACGGAGATCGGGTTGATCATCGACAGTCCGGAGCTGGCGCAGGAGGCCGCGGCGCGCTTCGAAGCCATCGCCTCGCCCGCGGACAGCTACCAGCTCGCGCTGCGCCCCGACCCTGCCGCGGGCGTGCCGCGGCTGGTCTGGCGCACCGTGGAAAAGGGCAAGCCCATCGAGTACGAAACGGAGCCTGCGGGCAGCGCCTGGCGACGGATGCAGGTCGACCTACTCACGCTCTTGCCGCTCGACCGTGAGCTGTAACCTGTCCTTGGTGCTGCGAACGGTGGCGGCGTCCGGCCGGCGCTTGCCTGCGGCGCGCGGCAGGCTCGTCGCCGTCGCACTGCTCGTCCTCGCGGCGGTGCTCCCGCTGCGGGCCGCGGCCGCGGCTTCGCCCGACCCGTCCGGCATCGACGTTGCGGTCCGTCGCGACGGGGAGGCGATCGTCGTCGACGTGAATCTCGTCGTCAGGGCCTCGCCGCAGGAGGCCTGGGACGTGCTTACCGATTACGACCACATGACGCAATTCGTCTCGAGCCTGACCATGAGCCGGATCGTCGGCCATCCGGACGGAAGGCTCATGGTGGCGCAGACGAGCCGCGTTCGGGTCGGCCCGCTTGCCTTCAAATTCGACAGCGTGCGCGAGATCGAATTGATCCCGCCGCGAGAAATTCGCTCCAGGCTGGTCAGGGGCGACATGAAGGCATCGACGTTCACCACCCAACTCGTGCCGGAAGCCGGGGCGACACGGATCATCAACCACGCGCGCTACCTTCCGGATCGATGGATCCCGCCGGTGATCGGGCTCGCCTTGCTGCGGACCGAAACCCGGATGCAGTTCAGCGATCTTCGCGCCGAGATCCTGCGCCGGGAGGCCCGCGACTAGCCGGGGTGAGGGTTCGTCTGACGCAACGTTCGAGGCTTCGCCGACAGCACCGAATGGCGTCACGCCTTACCGTACAGCCATGCCATCCGCCAACCGGGGCCGGGAGGAAATCAATGATCACCTCTTTGAAGGAAGCGATGGGCATCGTCGGTCTCGTCTTCGCGACGAATGCAGCGGCGCAGGTGACGTTCTATTCGCAGCCTGAGTTCCAGGGTCGACCGTTCAGCACCGATCACACCGTCCGCAACATGGATTGGGTCGGATTCAACGATCGCGCCGCTTCGCTCGTGATCGATCATGGAAATTGGCAGGTGTGCGAGGACGCCGACTTCGGCGGACGCTGCGTCGTTCTGGGGCCCGGTGAGTACCCTTCGCTCGCGAGCCTGGGCCTCGAGAACCAGATTTCGTCCGTGCGCCAGGCGGGATACGACGAGCCCCGGCGCGCGGATGCGCGGCTGTTCGAGGCGCGCGTCTTGTCGGTGCATGCGGTGGTGGGACCCCCGGAGCAGCGTTGCTGGGTCGAACGACGGGAAGTCCAGGGCGACGCCAGCGTGCCGGGCGCAATCGCCGGAGCCGTCATTGGCGGCATCCTCGGTCACCAGATCGGTAACGGCACGGGGCGCGACGTCGCGACTGCAGGCGGCGCGATCGCGGGTGCGGCCATTGGCGCCAACGTGGGCCGCGGCCAGGGGAACGTCTATAGTCAAGACGTCAAGCGTTGCACGAGCGTCACGCATTATGATCATCCCGACTGGTGGGACGTGACGTACGCGTTTCGCGGCCAGGTTCATCGAGTGCAGATGACCTCGCCGCCGGGACCGACGATCACCGTCGATCGGGACGGCGCACCGCGGGGGTGAGGCGGCCCGCCACAGCCGTCGGCGAATGGAACCGTCTCCATGCCGCGGTCCACTGCTTGCCCAATCTTGAGATTCGACGCTCGAACCGATGACGACTTCAGCGTGCGAAGTCGTAGATTGGCCGGGAAACGCTCAATTGGTAGGCCGTGCTGGACTCGAACCAGCGACCAACGGATTAAAAGTCCGCTGCTCTACCAACTGAGCTAACGGCCCGCCGAAAGCCGGCCATTATATGGCAAGTGCTTGATTACCGTGGCGCTTTTGCGCACGCCGCGCGGGACGGCCGCGTGCCCGCGTCAGTGCGAGTCACGAGTCAGGAACCGGGGCAGCGACGTGAACTCGATGCCCTCGTCGGTGAGCGCCTTGGCCTCCTCGCGCGAGGCCTCCCCGCGGATCGCGCGCGCCGGCATTTCCTTGTAGTGCATCTTGCGGGCTTCCTCGGGAAAGCGCCGGCCGACGTTCTCGGTGTTGCGCACCAGCTCGCGAAGCTTGGTCAGTGCCTCGACGGGCAGGCCCATGGCCGCCGAATCGGTGTCCGGACGTTCCTCGACCGCTTCGGCTGCGGGCGCGTTGTCGCGGGCGGCACCCTTGGCGATGCTGACACGCGCCGAGGGCAGCCGCTCGATGTGCGAGTCGTCGCAGATCGGGCAGGTGACGAGCGAGCGTTCCTGCTGGCGCGTGAACTCCTCGCCCGAGGCGAACCAGCCCTCGAAACGATGTCCGTGCACGCAGCTGAGCTCGAAGATGATCATGGCGGTTCCAACGTGGCCGCCCCGCAACAGGTCGGCCCCGACGTCATGCGACATCCTACAGCAGGCAAGGACCGGCCTCCGGGCGCGGCGCGCAGCCCATGGCGTGCCTCCTCCATCAAGTGCTCGTTGTGCGCCGCCGGCAACCGCAACCGCTGCTTCGCAGGTTCGTCGAGCTTTCGAATCGTGATGCTCGCCATCGGCCGCTAACCCATGCTCCGCTCGACGCGCCACCCCTGGTACTTCAGGGCGAGCACGCAGCCGGCGATGATCGACGCCAGCGCGAGGAACGACCCGACCGCAAGCGTCGACACGCCGGTGATGCCCTGGCCGATCGTGCAGCCCAGCGCGGTGACGCCGCCGAATCCCATCAGGACGCCGCCAACGACGTGGTTCGCCACGTCCTCGACCGAGCCGAAGCCCTCCCAGCGGAAGCTGCGCGTGGCAAGCGCCATCGCCGCCGATCCGGCCAGCATGCCGAGCACGGCGGCGATGCCGAAGGTGATCACGCGCGACTGGTCGGTCCACAGCAGCAACTGCTCGAGCGTGTAGGCGACCGGAGCGACGAAACTGAACGACTCCATGCGTCCGGAATCGGTGGCGTAGAACTTCGCCTCCAGCGTGTTCGGATCCTCGGCCAGGTAGCCGAGATGGCCCGACACGTACCAGCCGGCGACCACGACGGCGCCGATGACCAGCCCGCCGACGATGAACGCTGGGGTCCGCCGGAATTCGCGATTCGAGAACACCCAGAATGCGAGCAGCGCCGCCATCAGGAGCGGCAGCCAGAGGCGGATGCCCGTGGGGAACCCGACCGTCATTCCGAGCGCAGGCAGGTCGGAAGTCACGGCCTTGACGTTCCAGCGAAACACATCGAGGCCGTTCACGCGCCACAGCGCAAACACGCCTTTCAGCGTCATGTAGGCCGAGATCCCGAGGAACACAAGCACGATCAGCGACTTGAGGTTACCCGCGCCGGCGCGGATCAGGGTCTTGCTGCCGCAGCCCGAGGCGAGCGTCATCCCGAAGCCGAACAACGTGCCGCCGACGATGTGCGACAGCCAGGGTACGCTGGCGCCGGTGTAGTAGGTCTTGGCGGTGTCGATCTCCCCGGCCGCCTGCAGCAGCGCGGTGCCGAGGATCGCGACGGCGATCGCGAGCATCCACATGCGCATGCGGCCCCAGTCGCCGATGTTGAAGATGTCGCTGACCGCACCCATCGTGCAGAAGTTGACGCGCTGAGCGACCGCGCCGAACACGAAGGCGAGCGCGAACGCGAGGCCGGTGACGAGACTGGGGATGTGGGCAGGATCGATCATGGTCGCAGACGGTGGGGGTCGGGGGCGGCGTGGGCCGGATGGGCGCCGTGCCGGGCGACGTGGCGCGTCCGGCGCAGCGCCGCTGATACTAACCCCGCGCCGGGTCCTGGGCATCGCCCGGAAGGCGTTTTCAGTGGCCCGCGGAAGCCGGACGTTGCATTCGCGGCTCGGCAGCGGGCAGGGGCCGTCGAGCCCGACCGGTGAAGTGACCCGGAAAGCAATGCGACGAGCGCACCGACCCTGAAATCAGGCCATTGGCCGATCCGCGACCGGCAGATCCAGCTCCTGAAGCAGCTTTCTTATCGGCGCCGGCAGCGCGGCCGCAATCGCGGCCTCGCGCGTGAACCACTCGATTCCCGGCTCTCGGAGGCCCGCCCGCCAATCGACGACGGGAAGACGCAGCGGGTGCATGGTCAGCGTGAAATGGGTGAAGCCGTGCACGATCGGCGGCAGCGCTTTCGCGGCACCGGCGATGGCGCCGAACCGGCTCACGACATGCGCCGATGCGTCGCCGGTGACCGGCATTTCGGGCAGGCTCCAAAGGCCGCCCCAGATGCCCGGCGACGGACGCTGCTCGAGCAGGACCCTGCCGTCGCGCTCGAGCACCAATACGCGGATCTCGTGGCGCGGCCGCGGCTTGTGCGGACGCGGCGACGGCAACGCATCGACACGGTGCTCCCGCAGCGCGACGCAGTCGATTGCAATCGGGCAGGCGCTGCAGCGTGGCCGCGCGCGCGTGCACACGGTCGCGCCGAGGTCCATCAGCGCCTGCGTGTAGGTCGCGATGGGGTACGCATGCGCTATGGCCTCCCCATCGACACCCGCATCCGAAGCTGCATCTGCATCCGGATGCCCATCGGTCAGGGCCCCGGCGCCATCCGGCAGCAGCCCTTCGGCGACCTGCCACAGCGTCGCCTCGACGCCCGGCGCACCCGGCCAGCCGTCGATGCCGCGATGGCGCGCGAGCACGCGCTTGACATTGCCATCGAGGATGGCGCTGCGTTCGCCCGACGCGAACGCCGCGATCGCCGCCGCGGTCGAGCGGCCGACGCCGGGGAGCATCGCGAGGGCGGCGGCGGCGGCGGGGAACCTGCCGCCGTGGTCCGCGACGATCGCACGCGCCGCCGCGTGCAGATGATGCGCACGGCGGTAGTAGCCGAGCCCGCTCCACAGCTCGAGCACGCGCGCGAGCGGCGCCCGCGCGAGCGCATCGACATCGGGAAACTCGGCGACGAAGCGCGCGTAATACGGCAGCACGGTCGCGACTTGCGTCTGCTGCAGCATGATCTCGGAGAGCCAGATGCGATACGCATCGCGCGTGCGCTGCCACGGCAGGTCGCGGCGGCCGTGGGTGCGCTGCCAGTCGACGAGGCGCTGCGCGAAATCGCGCGGCAGCTCGCGCGGGGCGGCGAACCGCGAGCTAGCGGACGCCGAGCCGCTGGCGGGCCTTGGTGGCCGCATCCGATTTCGGGTATTTCCTGATCAGCTCCTCGAGCGTCCTGCGGGCGGCGGCGTTGTCCCCCATGTCGCTCTGGGCGGACGCGATGTTGAGCATCGCATCGGGCGCCTTGCCGCTGTCAGGCCAGTTCAGCAGCAACTGTCGCTGCGTCGCGATCGAGGCGCGATAGTCGCGCCGGGCGTACTGCGCGTTGCCGAGCCAGTACTGCGCGGACGATGCGAGCGCGCTCTTCGGGTAGGTCTTGACGAATGCGCCGAAGCCGGTGATCGCGCGCAGGTAATCGCCGCGCTTGAACTTGTCGAGCGCGGAATCGTAGGCGCGCTGCTCCGCGGCGGCATCGGCGGGATTGCGCGCCGGCAGTGGCGGCG
>DASYXO010000157.1:0-2104 GCA_035934825.1 Casimicrobiaceae bacterium | reverse complement strand
GGTCAGAGATAAATGGGGTCAGAGCTGTATTTATTTCCCGGGAAATAAATACAGCTCTGACCCCATTTATCTCTGACCCCATTTATCTCTGACCCCATTTATCCCGGACCCCATTTATCCCAGGAAATTATTACGGCTCTGACCCCATTTTCTGCAACCGATGCGTCATGTCGGAGATCGCCAGGCTCGGCCACTCGGCGGCGCCGCGCGCGAGCAACAGTACCTTGAACAACTCGCCCATTTCAGCGGGCGAGACCAGCTTCTGCACCGCCGCGGCCTCGCGCAGGTAGACGAGCGATTCGGGCGCACCCGTCGCTGCGAGCAGGTCGAGGACACCGCAGCCGAGCAGGAACGAAGCCTGCGTAGCAAAGCCTGCCACCTCCATTCCCGTTGCCTCAGCCGCGCGGGCAATCGCCGTGAAATCGACGTGCGCAGTGAGATCCGACAGTCCGGGCCACAGGAACGGGTCCGCGTGCGACCGGTGCCGGTAATGTCCCATCAACGTGCCCTCGCGTCGCTGCGCGTGGTAATACTCGACTTGCGGGAAACCGTAGTCGACGATCACCAAGGCGCCCGAGCGCAGGCGGCGCGCCAGGGTCGCAACGAGTGCCTCGGCTGCCGGATTGATCTCGCTCACGTAATCGCCTTCGGCCGGGAAGCGCGCATCCGCGATCGCCCGCAGGCGCGAATCGGCGAGCCGGCGTTCGTCCCATGCGAGCGCGCCGTCCTTCCAGGTGACGCCCCGCTCGAGCCATGCACCGCCGCGCCGCGCGAGCACCCGCGGCGCGATGGCATCGAGCACTTCGTTCATCACGACCACGCCGTCGATACCCTCCGGCAGCCGGTCGAGCCAGTCGACGCGAGCTGCTTCGCCCGGTGCTTCCGTCGCGAGGGTCGCGCGCTGCCGCTCGCGCAGGTCGGGGCTCACCTCGAGAATCGAGTACGCGTCCGGCGCGACACCGCGCCGTGCAAGCGCGTTCAGGATCGATGCCGCCAGCGACCCGCTGCCCGCGCCGAGCTCGACGATGCGCTTCGCGCCCGTAGCCTGCAGAATCGCCTGCAACTGGCGGGCCAGTGCCGCGCCGTAGAGCGTGCTGAGCCCGGGTCCGGTAATGAAGTCCCCGCTGTCGCCGAACCTGCGCGCCCCCGCGACGTAATATCCCAGCGCCGGCTCGTAGAGCACGATCTCCATGTAGCGCGTGAACGCGATGTAACCGCCGGCCTGCGCGATCTCCTCGCGCACGCGCTCGACGACGCGCGCACTATGCTCGCGCGCGGCGGCGTCGGGGAGAGGCAGCGGCGCAGCAATCACGAGACTATGCTAGATTCGCATGCAGTCGAATCGGCCGGCAGGCCTCGAGAGGCGCGGCTTGGAAGACAGCGTCGTATTGATCACAGGCGGCGCCAAACGGGTCGGCGCGGCGATCTGCCGGCGCCTGCACCGCGCAGGCGCGTCGATCATGCTCCATTATCGGGCATCCGCCGGCGAAGCGCGCCTCCTCCAGGCGGAACTCAATCACCTGCGCGCCAACTCGGTCGCGCTGATACAGGCGGATCTGCTCGACGTCGTCAAGCTGTCGTCGCTGGTCGATCAGACCGTGCAGACCTTCGGCCGGCTCGATGCGCTCGTCAACAATGCATCGACGTTCTACCCGACGTCCATCGGCGAGATCACCCCCGCGGACTGGAACGAACTGATCGGCACGAATCTCGAGGCACCTCTTTTCCTGGCGCAGGCAGCCGCTCCCGCGCTGCGCAAGTCGCAGGGCGCTATCGTCAACATCACCGACATCCACGCGGAGCGGCCGCTCAAGAGCTACGTCGTCTACTCGGTGGCCAAGGCGGGTCTCGAAGGGCTCACGCGATCGCTTGCGCGGGAGCTCGCCCCCGACGTGCGCGTCAACGCCATCGCCCCGGGACCGATCCTGTGGCCCGACGCCGAGGTGTTCGACGAGCTTGCTCGCCAGCGCATCATTTCGCATACGCCGCTGCGGCGCGAAGGAACGCCCGACGATATCGCCAAGGCCGTCCATTTTCTGATCGCCGATGCGCCTTACGTCACCGGCGAAACGATCAATGTCGACGGTGGACGCAACATCGCGAT
>DASYXO010000120.1:0-1661 GCA_035934825.1 Casimicrobiaceae bacterium | reverse complement strand
CATGCGTCGTGTCGCGATCACAGGTCTCGGCGCGATCACCGCCATTGGCGATTCGGCGACGGCGACATTCGCCAGCGCGCTTGCCGCACGCTCGGGGGTGAGAAGGGCGCCTGAATGGGCCGTGGGTCCGGGGGTTCCGCTCGCGGCCAGCGCGCCTTTCGACGCCAGCAGCGTGAAGCTGCGGCAGCGCACCGCGCCGATGGACCGGGCGACCGCCCTGGCGGTGGCAGCCGCGCGCCAGTCGATCGAGGACTCCGTAGGTGGTCTCGGCAGCGCGCCCGAGCGGGTTGCCGTGTACTGGGGCATCGGGATGGGTGCGCCCGGCACCCTCGAGGACGCCTATCAGGGCGTCTTCGAGGGCCGCAACTGGCGGATCAAGCCTACGATGGTGGTGACCGCCATGAACAACGCCCCGGTCGCCCAGATCTCGCTGGAGTTCGGCATCACCGGCCCGACGCTGACCTATTCCGTCGCCTGCGCGTCGTCGGCCATCGCCATCGGCGAGGCGCTGCGCGCGATACGTCATGGGGTTGTCGACCGCGCGGTCGTCGGGGGGTCCGAAGCCCCGCTGACGCGAGGCATGCTGTCGGCATGGTCGGCGTTGCGGGCGCTGGCCACCCCCGACCCCGTCGACGCTGCCCGCTCGTGCAAGCCGTTCTCCGCCGACCGCTCCGGCTTCGTCCTGGGCGAAGGCGCGGGCGCCATGGTGATCGAGGCCGCCGACCTCGCGCGTGCGCGCGGCGCCCGGATCTACGGCGAACTCGCCGGATACGGCATCGCCAGCGATGCGGCGCACATCGCGGAACCCTCCGCCGAGGGCCAGGTGCGAGCAATACGCGCGGCATTGACGGATGCGGGCATCGATCCCTCCGACGTGGGCTATATTAACGCCCATGGAACGGCCACCATCGTCGGCGATCGCGTCGAGGCGGCGTCGATCCGGCAGGGTTTCGGCGCGAGCGCGGACGCGATCGCGGTGAGTTCGACCAAGGCACTGCACGGGCATGTCATGGGCGCCACCGGTGCCATCGAAATGATCATCGCCACACTTGCGCTTCACCACCGCTGCGTGCCGCCGACCGCACACCTCGACCGTCGCGATCCGGAGTTGGACCTCGATTTCGTCGTCGGGGGGCCGCGGCACGGGGTGGCATTGCGCGCGGTGGCCTCGAACTCGTTTGCCTTCGGCGGCACCAACGCCGTGCTGGTCGCGCTCGACCCCGCGGCGCGCCTGCAGCGCGCGTCGGCGTAGGGTCGGCTTGCGCATTCTCGTCGTAGAGGACGATTCGCTGCTCGCCGACGGGCTCGTCAGCGTGCTGTCCCGCGCCGGTCACTCGGTCGAGCATGCCGCGTCGGGTCGTCTCGCCGACTCGCTGCTCGAGCGCGAGTCCTACGATCTCGTCGTGCTCGACGTGGGACTGCCCGACATCGACGGATTCGAGGTCCTGCGCCGGCTGCGGGCGCGGCGTTCGTCGGCGGGCGTGCTGGTGTTGACCGCCCGCGATGCGGTCGACGATCGAGTGCGCGGGCTTGACCTGGGCGCGAACGATTACCTCACCAAGCCGTTTTCGGTCACCGAATTCGAGGCCCGGGTTCGCGCCCTGCTCCGGCGCAACGCTTCCCACGATGCGCGCTGGTCGATTGCGGGCATGGACGTCGAT
>DASYXO010000099.1:0-3649 GCA_035934825.1 Casimicrobiaceae bacterium | reverse complement strand
CGCGAGCCCGACACTCGCCCAGGGCAGGCCCGCGGAGTACGTGGGCAAAGCCGTGCGCATCGGCCATGGCACCGCACATACCGTCGTCCGCAGCGACGCGACCGGCAAGGCGGCGTCGATCGGCGTCGTGTTCACGCCGGGCGTGCTCGACGGCCTGCCCAAGGCGGCCAAGGTTCGCGACCCTGATTTCCCCTATGCCCTGCCGATGCCCGCGAAAGGGCCCAAGACCGTCGTCGACCACGTCGTCATCGACTGGGAGTCCGCAGGTCACCCGCCGCCGCATGTCTACGACGTGCCGCATTTCGATTTCCATTTCTACCTCGTGAGCCGGGCGGCGCAGATGAAGGTTGACTTCAAGGACGAGAACGCTTCGGGCGACCCGAGCCAGCAGCCGCCGTCCGAGCTGATGCCCACCGGCTACATGCTGCCGCCCGGCACGGCGGTGCCCCAGATGGGCGTGCATGCAATCGATCCAGCGTCGCCCGAATTCCACGGCAAGCCGTTCACGGCGACCTTCATCTACGGCTACTACGACAAGCAGCAGACCTTCGTCGAGCCGATGGTCACGCTGGCGTACCTCAAGTCGAAGCCGTCGTTTTCCGCGCCGCTGGCAAGGCCGGGCTCCTACACCAAGCCGGGTGCTTACCCTTCGGCCTACCGCGTCAGATACGACCCGGCCCGCAAGGTCTACGAGGTGACCCTCGAGCAGTTGAAGTAGCGCGCCGGGTTGCCGCACGCTGGGTGCGACGCGGCTGGCTGCCGGGCTACGCAGGCGGCGACCACGGTGCGCAGCGCGTTTGCTCAGCGATTGACCGCCCGCATTGCAGCGGGCGCGTAGCGCTCGCCGGATGCGGCGCCGGGCGGGATCACGCGATCGATGCGCGCGAGGTCCGCGGGCTCGAGGCTCACATCGAGTGCGCGGACGTTCTCCTCGAGATACTTCCGCTTCTTCGTACCGGGGATCGGGACGATGTCGTTTCCCTGTGCCAGGACCCAGGCCAAAGCCAGTTGCGCCGGCGCGCAGCCCTTGCCGGAAGCGATCGAGTTGATCTCGTCGACCAGGTGCAGGTTCTTCCGGAAGTTCTCACCCAGGAAGCGCGGCGAGTGGCGCCGGTAGTCGTCCGCGTCGAGATCCTCGATCCGCTTGATCTGCCCGGCCAGGAACCCGCGCCCCAGGGGACTGTACGGCACGAAGCCGATGCCGAGCTCGCGCAGGGTCGGAAGGATCACGTCCTCAGGCTCGCGGCTCCACAGTGAATACTCGGACTGCAACGCCGCGATGGGATGCACCGCGTGGGCGCGACGGATGGTCTGGGGTGCCGCTTCGGACAGACCGAGCCAGCGCACCTTGCCTTCGCGTACCAGGTCGGCCATCGCGCCGACGGTGTCCTCGATCGGGGTGTCGGGGTCTACGCGGTGCTGGTAATAGAGGTCGACGACGTCGACGCCTAGGCGCGTGAGGCTCGCCTCGCAGCAACGGCGCAGGTATTCGGGCTTTCCGTTGGCGCCCTTGAAGGTTCCGTCCGGATTGCGCTCGTTGCCGAACTTGGTGGCGATGGTCACCTGCGCGCGTCGGCCACGGATCGCCTTGCCGAGCAGCTCCTCGTTGCGCCCGCCGCCGTACATGTCTGCAGTGTCGAAGAACGTGACGCCGAGGTCGAGTGCGCGATGGATCGTTGCGGTTGCCTCGGCATCGTCGCGTCCTCCGTAGAAGTCCGACATGCCCATGCAGCCCAGCCCCATCGCCGATACTTCGAGACCCTGCCCCAGCGTTCGCCTTCCCACCATTCACCCTTTGATGCGTTGCGCAAAGGGGCGAGTGTACCCGCTGCGCGCGCGTCGTTGCCGCACCTGGCAATCGACGCGGCAGCGACGCGCCGGGGTGATGGCCGGATCAGGCAGGCGTCGACAGCATTCCCTGCAATTCGCCGTTTGCGACCAGCCGCGCGACATCGCTTGCGCCGCCGACGAGGACGCCCTTCACGAACACCATCGGGAACGTCGGCCAGCCGGTCCACATCTTGAGGGCGTTGCGCCGGCGCCATTGGCCGAGGTAGCTGCCGTACTCGAGATAGCGGTAGGCGACCGCTGCCCTGTCGAGCATGCGGCGCACGCGCCTGCAATGCGGATTCTGGGCCATTCCCACGACGACGACGTCGTCGGCGGCGATTGCGGCTTCGACCTCGTCGACGATGTCGGCATGCCGGCTGGCGAGCTTGTCGCGGATCGCGTGATGGATGCGCGCGTGGTCGAGAATGCGGCGGGGCAATCGATCTCCTTTCGTGCGCCGCGCTCTTCCAGGGGGTGGATCGGGCGTCGCGGGCGGTGCTCCCGGTCGATGCCGCTCGAAAGTATCACGGGATCGCGCGCACCGGTCAACGCCGGGCGCCCAACGTCACGAGCAGTGCTGGACGCGGGGACGGGTGGCTATGCGATGATCGCCGCCTTGCCATCCAACCTCGCCGCCGGCGCCCACCGCGCATGAAGATGGAACGCGAGCCAGCGCCGCGCGAATCCGATTCCTGGATCCCCCCGTCGCTGCGCGCTCTGCGCGGTGACCCGTTCTTCCTCGGTCTCGTCGCAGCGCTCGTCATGGTGACGCTGGTCGCCCCCGGTGGCGTCGCGACCTACCCGTCGCGGGTCGACTGGCCAACCATTGCGACACTGGCCGGCCTGCTGCTGCTGACCAAGGGCGTGGAGGCGAGCGGCGCGCTGCAACGGACAGGCCACTGGCTGATCGGGCGCGTGACCTCCGAGCGGGCCGCTGCGCTGGGCCTCGTCGTCGCTGCGGCGCTGCTGTCGATGGCGTTGACCAACGACGTCGCGCTCTTCGTCGTCGTTCCGCTGACGCTGGGCCTCGCGCGCATTGCCCATCTTCCATCGACGCGGCTGGTGGTGTTCGAGGCACTGGCGGTCAACGTCGGGTCGACGCTGACGCCGATCGGCAATCCGCAGAACATCTTCCTGTGGCAGCAATGGGGGATCTCGTTCGGCGGCTTCGTCTTTCAGATGCTGCCGCTGGTGGCGATCCTGCTGCTGCTGCTCGTCGCGATGACGATCGTGGCCTTTCCCGCGCGCCGGATCCGCGTGCGCGACGACGCGAAGGCCGGCGCACTCGACCGGGCGCTGCTGGTCGCTTCGCTGCTGCTGTTCGCGCCGTTTCTGGTTCTGACCGACCTGCACCGCGTGGGCTGGGCGCTCGCCGGCGTGGTCGTGATTCTCGCCCCGCTGCGCCCGCGATTGCTGCGTGAGATCGACTGGGGCCTGTTGCTGGTGTTCGTGCTGATGTTCGTGGATTTGCGAACGCTGGCCAATGTCGGGCAGGTGCGCGCGTGGGTCGGGGCCATTGGCCTCGCGGTACCGGAGCATCTGTATTTCGCCGGTATCGCCGCGTCGCAGGTCGTCAGCAACGTGCCTGCGGCAATCGCGCTCGCCGAGTATTCGCAGGACTGGCGCGTCATCGCCTACGCGGTGGCCGTCGGCGGCTTTGGCATGATGGTCGGCTCGCTCGCGAACCTGATCGCGCTGCGGTTGTCGGGCGACCGTCGCGCCTGGCGCACCTTCCACGCCTGCGCGCTGCCGTTCCTTCTGATCTCCGCGCTCGTCGGCTACCTGCTTCTGTTCTAGGTTCCCGCCAGGGCAAAAGCCG
>DASYXO010000083.1:0-1850 GCA_035934825.1 Casimicrobiaceae bacterium | reverse complement strand
GCCATGCACGGTGCCCCGGGCGCCGCCGCCGGTCGACCCGCCGAGCGCTCGCTCGGCGACAGCGCGCGGGCATCGTTCGGCGCCGCCGCGACGCGCGCGCTCGAGGGCGCGGAGGACATCGCGGTCTACGCGCTGTCGCTGGTCGGCGTCGACTACCGCTACGGTGGCGACACTCCGGAGCGGGGTCTCGACTGCAGCGGACTCATCAAGTACGTGTTCCAGCAGGCCACCGGCGTCACGCTGCCGAGGACGGCGCGCGAACTCGCGCGGATCGGCGCCCACGTGCGCCGGTCCGAACTCGCACCCGGCGACCTCGTCTTCTTCAACACGCGACGCTCGGCGTTCTCCCACGTCGGCATCTACCTCGGCGACGGGCGGTTCATCCATGCCCCGTCGCGGGGCGGCGAAGTCGGGGTCGCGCAGCTTTCGTCGTCGTACTGGCGCGAGCGCTACGACGGCGCGCGCAGGCTGGTCGGCGTCCTCCCTTCCCTGATGCCCGCGATCGTGTCTCCCGCGGTTGCCAGGGCCGCAAGCCCGCCGGGCCACGCCGCGGATCCACCACCCGATCCGCGACAAGCGCACGCCGCAGCGGACACGGCAGCTCCTCGGGCCGACCTCCTCCCCTAGCACTCCCGCGGCCACGCGTCAGTCGCGCGCACCCGCGCGACGCAGTTCCTCGGCAATTTCGCTCTCGTCGCCGCGCAGGGCCCAGGAAAGTGCCGTGGCGCCGTCGACGTTGCGGTGATTGACGTCGGCACCCTCGTCGATCAGCAGCCGCGCGGTTTCGCGGTGATGTTCGCGTATCGCCATCATCAGTGCGCTGGTGCCATTGGGCGCCGTCGCATCGATATTGGCCGCGTGCGCAATCAGGAACGACACGATCCGGTCGTGGCCGCCGGTCGCCGCATAGATCAGCGGCGTCCAGCCCGCGCGGTTGACCGCCGCGCCGTGCGCATGCAGCGCCTCCACCGTATCGAGGTTGCCGGATAGCGCGGAGAGCATCAGCGGCGTGTCCCCATAGGCGTTGGGCAGGTCGACCTTCGCGCGTGCGGCAAGCAGCGCATTCACCGTCGCCACGTCGCCGTTGCGCGCCGCGATGCACAGCATCGGCTCGCCCTGGCGATCGACCGAGTCCGGGTCCATGCCCCGGGCGAGCAGCGCTTTCACCTCGTCGACGCGCTCGTTGCGCACGGCGACGATCAGGTCGTCGAGCAGCGCCGCGCCCGCGGCGCACAGCGAGTACGCGAGCAGCGCAAGGCCGAGGACTGTGCAACGAAAGCGGCGGCAATCAATGCGCATCGCGCGCAATCCCGAACAGGCGGAAGAAATTGTCGGTCGTCGCAGTCGCGATCGTCGCGACGGGTACGCCGCGCAGCCGCGCGATCTCCTCGGCGACATGGCGCACCCACGCCGGCTGGTTGCGCCTGCCCCGGTGCGGCACGGGCGCGAGGTAGGGACTGTCGGTCTCGATCAGCATGCGCTCGAGGGGCACGCGCATCGCGACCTCCTTCAGCGCCGCGGCGTTCCTGAAGGTCACGATCCCCGAAAACGAGATGTGGAAGCCGAGGTCCAGCGCCGCCTGCGCGACATCCCAGGTCTCGGTGAAGCAGTGCATGACCCCGCCCACCTCGCCCGCGCGCTCGTCGCGCATGATCGCCAGCGTATCCTCGGCCGCAGCCCGGGTGTGGATCACCAGTGGGCGGCCTGATTCACGGGCTGCGCGAATGTGCTCGCGGAAGCGCCGGCGCTGCCATTCGAGGTCGCCGGTCAGGCGGAAGTAGTCGAGGCCCGTCTCGCCGATCGCCACCACCTTGGGCTCTCGCGCGCGCTCGCAGAGCAGTTCACGCGTC
>DASYXO010000081.1:0-1728 GCA_035934825.1 Casimicrobiaceae bacterium | reverse complement strand
CGCGTTTTCGTCTTGAACGCATCGGTGAAGCACTTCGCGATCTCGGCGCGCTTCTCCGGATTGAACTCGTGCGGGATCAGGTCCTCGCGCCCGAGCGCGCGGCACAGGTTCGCGAAGAACCACGGCTCCAGCGCGCCGATCGTGATGTACTTGTCGTCCTTGGTCGAGTACACGGCGTAGTTCGGAATTCCGCCGTCCAGCATCGTCTCGCCGCGCTTCGGCACCTGCCCGCCCGCAAAGAACGTGGCGAACGATTGCGCCAGCAGCGCGACGCTGCCGTCCATCATCGAAATATCCACGTATTGCCCACGCCCCGTATGCTGCCGCGCGACCAGCGCAGCCAGCACTCCGATCGCGCCATGCATCCCGCCGCCCGCGTAGTCCGCGACCAGGTTGTGCGGGATAGTCGGCGGCTGCCCGGGCCGCCCGAACAGCGAGAGCACGCCCGCCGTCGCAATATAGTTGAGGTCGTGCCCGACCAGGTCGCGATACGGCCCGCTCTGACCGTAGCCCGTGATCGCGCAGTAGATCAGCCGCGGGTTGCGCGCCGCCAGCGTCTCGTAGTCGATTCCCAGCCGCTTTGCGACGCCGGGCCGGTACTCCTCGACGATCACGTCGGTCTTGTCCGCCAGCCGATTGTAGATCTCCTTGCCCGGCGCGCTCTTCAAATTCAGCGCGATCGACTTCTTGTTGCGGTTCATCGCGTTGAACGGCGACCCGCTGAATCCCGACGCGAGTCCCTGCGTGCCCGCGGCCCCCGCCTGCTCCGCGCGTCGTCCGGTCGGCGCCCCCGGCTCTTCCACCTTCAACACCTCCGCGCCCAGGTCGGCCAGGATCATCGTGCAGAATGGCCCCGGCGCCAGCTTCGTCAGATCGAGCACTTTGATTCCATCGAGCGGTCCCGCCATCGCAGTTCTCCTTGACGATCGAATGGGCGTGGACTCGCGCCCAGCGCGTCCAGCCGTCGCCGAAAATTGTTAGTGCGTTTGGAATGCGCGCGCAAATCCGCCGCCCGCCGCGCGACGGCCCGCGCTACTCGTTCGGATCCATCTGCCCGGGATAGCCCCTCAGTGGCGGCACCCGAATCGCCTGGCCCGGCTGGCCGTCACCGGTATCGAATTGCTGCGACGGAATCTGCTGGCCCACGTCGGCGTTCTGCTGATCCGATTGGCTGTTGTCGCCGCTCTGATTTTCGTTGTCGTTCGAGTCGTTGTCGTTGTCGCTATCGGCGTCGTTCTCGTTCTCGCCTTGCTGCTCTTGCGCGACGACGATTCCACGCGCCGGCGCCGACGTCGATGCCGCCATTTGCGCGGCATGCGGCTGCGTTCTCATCGACGCTCCTGCCATCGGCGGCGCGATCATCAGGAAAAATGCGGCTGTCAAGCTGATTTTTGCGAACATGCTGAACTCCCTCGCGCTTCGACTCGGCCTCGCGCGCCGCATTATAGGACCGCGGCACGCACTCGCGCCATCCTCGACGCCAGCGCATTCAACCCCCGCACCATGTGTACGCCATACCAGTGCAGGTCGCGTCCGCTCACGATCAGCACGCGGCGCGCCAGCGACGCCGGCAGCATCGTCTTGAGCTCGGTCACGTCGTCTTCGTCGAACGCGTATGGCTCGTCGGGCAGGATCACGATGTCCGGCCGCAACTCGACCGCCGCCTCGATCGTCGTCGTCGGGTAGCGCTCGCCCGCCGCCGCGAAGACGTTGTTGTAGCCGAGCATC
>DASYXO010000075.1:0-4481 GCA_035934825.1 Casimicrobiaceae bacterium | reverse complement strand
AACGCGTTGCGCACCCTCGCGCCCGCCTCGCTCGCTCTCGAGATCGTCGAGATCGGCCAGTTGCCGCACTACAACCAGGACCTCGACGGCGAGACTCCGCCTGCGGAATGGGTGGCATTTCGGGCGCGAGTCGCGAAGGCGGACGCCGTCCTGTTCGTGACCCCTGAATACAACCGCTCGGTGCCCGGCGTCCTGAAGAACGCGATCGATGTCGGCTCGCGCCCCTATGCCAAGAGCGCGTGGAATGCCAAGCCCTGCGCCATCGTCAGCAACTCGCCGGGCAATCTTTCGGCCTTCGGCGCCAATCATCACCTGCGCCAATCGCTGGTGTTCCTCAACATGCCTGCGATGCAACAGCCCGAGGCCTACATCGGCGGCGTTGCTGCGCTGTTCGATGCGCAGGGTCGGCTGGTCAACGACTCCACGCGCGACTTCCTCAAGAAGTTCCTCGACGCATTCGCGGCCTGGATCGACAAGATCGCGGCGAAGTAGCTCCCGGAAAATGGGGTCAGAGCGAAATATGGGAAAAATGGGGTCAGAGCTGTATTAATTGCGCGGCACGGAAAATGGGGTCAGAGCTGTATTGATTCCTACCGACCAAGTGGCACCCTGCTCCGACGTTCCAGGAAATCAATGCAGCTCTGACCCCAATTTCTGCAGCTCTGACCCCACTTTTCGCTGACCCCAATTTTCGGAATTATTAAGCTCTGACCCCATTTTCCCTGACCCCATTTTTCCGGTCAGCGGCCGAACTTGCGGACCACGGCAAGCGCCTCGTCGATCGCATGCGCACCATCGCCGGACGCGATCGCGTGGGCGACACAGCCGTGCAGGTGATGCTCGAGGAGCTTCAGTCCGAGCGCGTCGAGCGCCGATTGCACAGCCGCGACCTGGGTCAGGATGTCGACGCAGTAGCGGTCCTCCTCGATCATCCTGCCGATGCCGCGAACCTGGCCTTCGATGCGATTGATGCGCGTCGCCAGTGCCTTGGCGGTTTCCGCGGGGCGCGGAACGATCGGATGCGCGGGATGCGCGGGATGCGCGCCTGAATCCTGCGCCATTTCGACCGGCGCCGACGGCGACCCGGGACCCGCCGGAGGATCACGCCGCGGCGTCATAACCCGCATCCCGGATCGCCGCGCCCAGCGCAGTCACGTCGGTGCGCGCCGGATCGAACGTCACCGTTGCGGCGCCCGGCTGCAGCGTCACCGCTGCGTCCGTCACGCCGGGAACGGCCTTCAACACGCGCGTGACGCTGGCCACGCAGCCCTGGCAGGTCATGCCCTGCACGTCGAGTTTCACGGTTTCCATTCGCTGCTCCCTTGCAGTTCTAGCGGTTGGGTCGGAAGCGCCGCAACAGCAGCGCGTTGCTCACGACGGACACCGAGCTCATCGCCATCGCAGCGCCGGCGATCACCGGATTGAGCAGGCCCAGTGCGGCCAGCGGAATCCCGAGCACGTTGTAGGCGAAAGCGAAGAACAGGTTCTGCCGGATCTTGCTGCGCGTCGCGCGCGACAGCAGGATCGCGTCGACGACCGCGCCCAGGTCGTCGCGCACGACCGTCACGTCCGCGGCCTCGATGGCGATCGCCGAGCCCGCGCCGATCGCGAAGCTCACGTCGGCTGCGGCGAGCGCCGGCGCGTCGTTGACGCCGTCGCCGACCATCCCGACGACGCGACCCGCGGCTTGCAGATCTCGAATCGCCTGCGCCTTGGCTGCGGGTGTCATCCCGCCGCGCCGATCGACGATGCCGACCTGGTCTGCAATCGCGGCCACGGTCGACGGGTTGTCGCCCGACATCATCACTACCTCGACCCCGCGAGCGGCAAGACGCGCGATCGCGGTCGCCGACGTCGGTCGCACCCGGTCCGCCAGCGTGATGACGCCGGCGAGCGCACCGTCGATTGCAACCGCGACCGCAGTGTCGCTGCCGATGTGCAGCGCGTCGATGGCGCGCGGGTCGACGGCGATCCCCTCGTCGACCAGAAATTGCAGCGACCCTGCGAGCGCGACCCGCTTGTCGGAACCGACGTCACCGCGCGTGCCCTTGCCCGAAACCGCAACGAAACCGTCGACCGCCGGCAGCGCAAGACCGTCGTCGTGCGCCCGGGCGACGATCGCCTGCGCCAGCGGATGCAGGGCGTGTCGCTCCAGCGCCGCCGCGACGGCGAGCACTTCTTCGCCCGCAACCGCGCCGAAAGGGGTGACGCCGGTCACGGCAGGCACACCCGCGGTCACCGTTCCCGTCTTGTCGACGACCAGCGTCGTCAGCCGGCCGGCGTTCTCGAGCGCGACCGCATTGCGGATCAGCACGCCGAGTTGCGCGCCACGCCCGGTGCCGACGATGATCGCGGTCGGCGTCGCCAGCCCCAGCGCGCAGGGGCAGGCGATCACCAGCACCGACACCGCATTGACCAGCGCGACGGTCGGGTCGCCGGCAAGCCACCAAGCCACGAAGAAAGTCAGCAGCGCGATCGCGACGACGACCGGAACGAACACGCCCGAGACCCGGTCGGCGAGCTTCTGGATCGGGGCCTTGGTGCCCTGCGCTTCACCGACCAGCCTCACGATGCCGGCGAGCAGCGTCGAGCTGCCGACGCCGGTGGCCCGGCAACGCAGGAAGCCATCGTGATTGAGCGTGCCCGCAAACACCTTCGCGTCCGCGGCCTTGGCGACGGGCAGACTCTCGCCGGTCAGCATGCTCTCGTCGACCGACGACCCGCCCTCGACGACGACCCCATCGACCGGCACCGCCTCGCCGGCGCGCACCAGGTAGCGCTCGCCGAGCTTCACGTCGGCCAGCGGCACGTCGACGATCGCGTCGCCGCGCTCGACATGCGCGATCGGCGGCTGCAGGCGCAGCAATCCTTCGAGCGCGGCGGACGTGCGCGTCCTGGCACGCGCTTCCAGCGCCTTGCCGAGCAGCACCAGCGTGATGATCGCGGCCGATGCCTCGAAATAAACATGCTGGCGCAAGCCCAGGACGGTGACCACCGCGCTGAAAGTCCAGGCGATCGTGGTGCCCAGCGCGATCAGGACGTCCATGTTCGCGCCGCCGCCGCGCAGCGCATGCCATGCACCGACATAGAAGCGGCGGCCGATCGCGAACTGGACGGGCGTGGCCAGCGCGAACTGGAGCCAGCGTGGCAGCAGTTCCTCGTGCCCTGCGCGCAGGCCCGGAATCAGCATCGCAACCATCTGCAGCAGCAGGGGCGCAGTCAGGGCAACGGAGATCGCGAGATCGCGGCGCATTTCGCGCCACGCCGCCCCCCGGCGCGACGACTCGAGCTCGCGCTCCGCGCTGTCGTCGATCCTGGCGCGCGCACCATACCCGGCGCGGGCAACGGCCGCGAGCAATGCATCGACGTCGGCACGGGCAGGGTCGTAGCGAACCGTCGCGGTCTCGGTGGCGAAGTTGACGGCTGCCTCGACACCGTCGATGCGGTTCAGGACCTTCTCGATGCGAGTCGCGCAGGCGGCGCAGGTCATGCCCTCGAGAGCGAGATCGGCGCGCGCGTCGAGCGCGCAGGCATCCGCGGCAGCAGTGGCCGCCCCGTCGCGCGCTGCCGATGCCGGGATCCCCGCGACAACTGGCCGAGCGTCGCGCCGGAGTATCGTATCCATACCTGCATATTATACCCTGGTTGGGTATAAGCCAACATACCTGGTGCCGGTATGTGTCGACTTCGGGGCGCGCAGCCCCGGACGACGGCCTAGACCTCGGGCTTGAGCTGCGGGAACAGGACGACGTCGCGGATCGACGGGCTGTCGGTCAGCAGCATCACCAGCCGGTCGATGCCGATGCCCTCGCCTGCGGTCGGCGGCAACCCGTATTCGAGCGCGCGGACGTAATCGGCGTCGTAGAACATCGCCTCCTCGTCGCCCGCCTCCTTCGCGGCCGCCTGCTGTGCGAAGCGTGCCGCCTGGTCCTCGGGATCATTGAGCTCCGAGAAACCGTTGGCGATCTCGCGGCGCGTGATGAAGAGCTCGAAGCGATCCGTGACGGCCGGGTTCGCGTCGTTGGCGCGAGCGAGGGGCGACACGTCGGTCGGATGCGCGACGATGAACGTCGGCTGGACGAGCTTCTCCTCGGTCGTCTGCTCGAAGAGCTTCAACTGCAGCAGGCCCACCCCATCGGTCGGGAACACCTCCTCGTCGAACGGGGCGAGTGCCACGCGCAGGTACCCGGGCTTCGCGAGCTCGTGCAGTGGGTATTGCGGATTGTGCTTGTGGATCGCCTCGGCCATCGTCAGCCGGTCGAAGCTGCGGGAGAGGTCGATCGTCTCGCCCTGGTAAGTCACGGAGGTCGTGCGGAGCACGCGCTGCGCAACCGTGCGCAGCAGCTCCTCGGTCAGGTCCATCAGGTAGCCGTAATCGCGGTAGGCCTCGTAGAACTCCAGCATCGTGAACTCGGGGTTGTGCCGGGTCGAAATGCCCTCGTTGCGAAAGTTGCGGTTGATCTCGAACACCTTCTCGAGCC
>DASYXO010000034.1:0-2127 GCA_035934825.1 Casimicrobiaceae bacterium | reverse complement strand
ATCGCGCGCGCGAATAAATCAGCTCTGGCCCCATTTCGGCGAATAAACCAGCTCTGACCCCATTTACCCTGACCCCGTTTCCGGGGCGAATCCGAACCCCTGCTGCCGCCAGGCTTCGTAGACCGCGACGGCGACGGCATTCGACAGGTTGAGGCTGCGCTGGCCGGAACGCATCGGTATGCGCAGGCGCTGCGCGGGAGCGAAATGCGCGAGCACGGCATCGGGGAGCCCGGCGGTTTCGCAGCCGAAAACCAGCACGTCGCCCGGCGCGTAGGCGACGTCGTAGGCGCAGCGCTGCGCCTGCGTCGTGAACGCGAACCAGCGCCGCGGCGCCTGCGCGTCGCGCGCGGCCCGGCAGGCGCCGAAGTCGCGATGGACGGCGACGCGCGCGTATTCGTGGTAGTCGAGCCCGGCGCGCCGGAGCTCGCGATCGTCCATCCGGAACCCCAGTGGCTCGACCAGGTGCAGCTCGGTTGCCGTGTTGGCCGTGAGCCTGATGACGTTGCCGGTGTTGGGGGGAATCTCGGGATGGACGAGGACGACCGCGAACATGGGAGGCGGCGGGTACGGTCGAGCGAGGCGGCGGGACTCAGCTGTGCGAGCGGTCGGGCGGCAGAGTGCGCGCCACGGCCCAGGCCTCGACGCGCAGGGCACCGGCCGCGAGCAGCGCGCGCGCCGCGGACGCCAGTGTAGCGCCGGTGGTCATCACATCGTCGACGATCGCCACCGAGCGGCCGGAGAAATCCCCGTCCGCGACGAATGCGCCGCTGACGTTGGCCGCGCGTTGCGCGAAGCGCAGCGCGGCCTGCGGCGGCGTTTCCCAGGTTCGGCGCATGCCGTCCGCGAGCGGCACGCCGATGCCGTCTGCCACGCGACTTGCGATCTCCCGTGCATGATTGAAGCCGCGCGCACGCTGGCGTCGTGGCGCGAGCGGAATGGCGACCAGGCAATCGGGTGCCGGAGCCCTCCGCGGCGCGAGCGCCGCGCACAGTGCCAGCGCGAGCGGTTCGGCCAGTGCCAGCCTGCTGCCATACTTGAACTCCTGGAGCAGTCGGTCGACGGGGAAGACGTAGGCCCAGGCGGCGAGCGCGGCGACATACGGTGGCGGATGCGCAAGGCACGCGCCGCAGACGGCCGCATCGGGCGAGGGCAGCGCGCATCGCGGGCAGGCCGCGTCGATGCGTGGAAGCGCCACCTCGCAGGCGGTGCACAGCAGCGCGTTGCCGCTGGGGGCCGCGCAGAGCGCGCAGGTCTGCGGCAGCGCGCTGCGAAGCAGCGAGAGGCCGACCGATGCGGCGCGAGCGACTCCATCGCGCGCGGCCGCTGCGATGCCGCTTCCGGCAACGGTCGCGCGATTGTCAAATTTCGGCGGCGCGGCGTTTGACAGCATGCGATAGTGTCCCCGGACTTCCATCAGCGTCCGACCATCGTGCATGACTCAAAGTCGATCCTTCATTCGTCCGAACGCATGAGCTCGGCGGGATCCGCCGCAACCGCCGCCGCCTCGGCGTCGCGGCGCACCGGCACCCCGGGGCAGCGACTCGACGTCGATGCGGTCGATGCCCTGTTCGCGCTGCCGTTCAACGACCTGCTGCTCCGTGCGCAGCAGGTGCATCGCGAACACCACGCGCCCAACGCGGTCCAGCTGTCGACGCTGCTGTCGATCAAGACCGGCGGCTGTCCCGAGGACTGCGGCTATTGCCCGCAGGCCGCGCGCCATCACTCGGGCGTGGTCGGCGAGGCGCTGCTGGACCTCGGCGTCGTCGTCGAGGCGGCACGGGCGGCGAAGGATGCAGGGGCGACTCGCTTCTGCATGGGCGCCGCCTGGCGCGGACCGAAGGATCGCGACCTCGCGCCGGTGCTCGACATGGTGCGCGCGGTCAAGGCGCTGGGGCTCGAGACCTGCTGCACGCTCGGCATGCTGAAGGACGGCCAGGCCGCGGCGCTCCGGGACGCCGGCCTGGATTACTACAATCACAACCTCGACACCGCGCCTGAGTTCTACGGCGAGATCGTATCGACCCGCGAGTATCAGGACCGTCTCGACACGCTCGATCGGGTTCGCGATGCCGGGCTCTCGGTCTGCTGCGGAGGCATCGTCGGCATGGGCGAATCGCGGCGCCAGCG
>DASYXO010000024.1:0-10322 GCA_035934825.1 Casimicrobiaceae bacterium | reverse complement strand
CGCGAGCTTCGGCAGCTCGATCCGGTCCTGTGGTCGCTTGGGACCGGCCACCGACGGTGTGATCGAGGCGAGATCCAGCGCCAGCGTCGTGCTGTAGTCGATGTCGCCGGCGCGTGGCATGCCGAACAGGCCCTGCGCCTTGTAGTAGCTCTCGAACGCGTCGATCTCGGCGTCGCTGCGACCGGTCGCGCGCAGGTAGTCGACGGTCGCATCGTCGACCGGGAAGAAGCCCATCGTCGCGCCGTATTCGGGAGCCATGTTGCCGATGGTCGCGCGGTCGGGGACCGACAACGTGGCGGCGCCTTCACCGAAGAACTCGACGAACTTGCCGACCACCTTCTGCTTGCGCAGCATCTCGGTGACGGTCAGCACGAGGTCGGTCGCCGTCGCGCCTTCGGGCAAGCGCCCCTCGAGCTCGACGCCGACGACGTCGGGCGTCAGGAAGTACACCGGCTGTCCCAGCATCGCGGCTTCGGCCTCGATGCCGCCGACCCCCCAGGCCACGACGCCGATGCCGTTGATCATCGTCGTGTGGCTATCGGTGCCGACCAGCGAGTCCGGGTAGTAGACGCCGCCGCGCTCGTGGACGCCGCGCGCCAGGTATTCGAGGTTCACCTGGTGGACGATGCCGATGCCCGGCGGCACCACCTTGAACGTGTCAAAGGCCTGCATCCCCCACTTCATGAATTGGTAGCGCTCGGCGTTGCGCTTGAACTCGAGCTTCATGTTGAGATCGAGCGCCTGCGGCGAGCCGTAGTAGTCGACCATCACCGAGTGGTCGACGACCAGGTCGACGGGCACCAGCGGCTCGATCAGCTTGGGATCGCGTCTCATGTCGGCGGCGACGTTTCGCATCGCGGCGAGGTCGCACAGCAGCGGCACGCCCGTGAAGTCCTGCAGGACGACTCGGGCTACGACGAAGGGGATCTCGTCGACCCGGTCGGCGGTTGGCGCCCAGCCCGCCACCTGGCGGACATGCTGCTCGGTGAGCTTGGTTCCGTCGCAGTTGCGCAGCACGCTCTCCAGCACGATGCGGATCGATACCGGGAGGCGCGACACCTTGCCGACGCCTGCCTTCTCCAGCGCGGGCAGCGAGTAGTACCTGCCGGTCGCGCCCGATGCGAGCCGGAATTCCTTCATGGTGTCGAACAGATCGTGAGCCATGATGCCTTCCTCGTTGCCCGGCGTGCCGGCGGCGGTCATTTCCCGCCATTGCCCTTCAGCACGTCGCGTATGTTGACGGTGTGGCCGTTCGCAGTGGTCATGTCGCCTGGGCGCTGTCCCGGCTTGCACGGGCCGAGGCGGCGGGCGGTCACGACGGTGTCGACCTGGGCAACGCCCATGAACGGCGGGTCGTAGGTGGCATGGATCTCGGTGCGGTAGCCGGTGTCGCCGTTCATCACCATCACCAGCTTCGAGTGCATCTTGCTGTTGCCCATGTCGCAGACGTAATCGCCGGTACCGCGCCCGCCCGACAGCCGGAAGTCGTGCTTGCTGCACATGCCTTTCATCGCGCCTGCACCGATGTCGACCATTTCCTTCTGAACCGTCGCATCGAGGCACATCGTCGTCGTGCTTGGGTGGCTGCTCGCGCGGTTGCTGCTGTGCGTCATCTCCCACAGTCCGGGCTGGAGCTTCGGGTAGTCCTGGGCGGCCGCGAAGGAAGAAACCGCGACGGCGGTCAGCAGAACGGCGAACTCGAGGCGCATGTGTGCTGCTCCGGAAATGTATGTCTGGCCGCGATCAGCCGGCCATCAGGTCGACGAACTCGTGCACCGGCGTGGAGGAGAGCTTCTTCGGATCGAGCGCCGTGTCGAGGATCGCCTGCTGCTGCTTCGCGGCGAAGCGGCGCGCGAGGTTCACGCGGAACTTGTCGAGCAGCACCGGGATGCCTTCCCTGCGCCGGCGCCGATGGCCGATCGGGTACTCGACGACGATCTCGCGCATCCTCGTGCCGTCGCCGAACTCGACGGTGATGCCGTTGGCGATCGAGCGATGCTCCGGGTCGAGGTATTCCTTCGAGAAGCGCGGGTCCTCGACGCAGACCATCTTGTCGCGCAGCGAGTCGATGCGCGGGTCGACGGCGATGCCGTCCTCGTAGTCCGCCGCCGTCAGCCGACCGAAGATCAGCGGCACGGCGACCATGTACTGGATGCAATGGTCGCGATCGGCGGGATTGTCCAGCGGGCCTTTCTTGTCGATGATCCGGATCGCCGACTCGTGGGTGCGGATCGTGATCTTCGATATGTCGGCCAGCCGGTCCTTCACCAGCGGATGCAGCTGCATCGCGCACTCGACCGCCGTCTGGGCGTGGAATTCGGCAGGGAAGCTGATCTTGAACAGCACGTTCTCCATCACGTAGCTGCCGTAGGGACGGTCGAACCTGAATGGCTGTCCGTTGAACAGCACGTCGTAGAATCCCCAGGTCTTCGCCGTCAGCACCGACGGATAGCCCATCTCGCCGCTCCTCGCCATCAGCGCGAGGCGCACGGCGCGCGAAGTCGCGTCGCCCGCCGCCCAGCTCTTGCGCGAGCCTGTATTGGGCGCGTGCCGGTAGGTGCGCAGGCTCTGCCCGTCGACCCACGCGAGCGAGACCGCATTGATGATCTCGTCGCGGGACAGCCCCAGCATCTGCGCGATCACTGCGGTGGAGGCGACCTTGACCAGCACCACGTGGTCGAGCCCGACGCGGTTGAAGCTGTTGGCGAGCGCGATGATGCCCTGGACCTCGTGCGCCTTGATCATTGCGGTCAGCACGTCGTGCATCGAAAGCGGGCTCCTTCCCGTCGCGACCGCGGTGCGCGACAGCCAGTCGGCCGTCATCAGGATCCCGCCCAGGTTGTCGGACGGGTGGCCCCACTCGGCGGCGAGCCAGGTGTCGTTGAAGTCCAGCCAGCGGATCATCGCGCCGAGGTTGAAGGCCGCGTGGACGGGATCGAGCTGATAGGGCGTCCCGGGCACTTTCGCGCCGTTGGGAACCGTCGTTCCGGGCACGATCGGCCCGAGGAGCTTGGTGCATGCCGGGTAGGACAGCGCCTCGAAGCCGCAGCCCAGCGTGTCGAGCAGGCAGTAGTGCGCGGTCGAGTACGCTTCGGCGCTGGCGATGTTGAAGCCTGCGACGTAGTCGACGATGTCGACCAGCACCTGGTCGGGCTTGGGGCGGACGTTGGAGATGTGTGCGGACATGGGGAGTCAGGGCCGCGGATCAGGCGTCGACGCGGCGGGCGATCACGAGCGCTGCTCGAGCGGCACGAAGCGGAGGTTCTCCGGGCCGGTGTAATTGGCGGATGGACGGATGATCTTGCCGTCCTCGCGCTGCTCGATGACATGCGCTGCCCATCCCGACGTACGCGCGATCACGAACAGCGGCGTGAACATCGGCGTCGGCACCCCCATCATGTGGTAGCTGACTGCCGAGAACCAGTCGAGGTTCGGGAACATCTTCTTCGCATCCCACATGACGGTCTCGAGGCGCTCGGCGATGCCGAAAAGGTGCGTGTCGCCGGCGGCCAGCGAGAGCTCGCGCGCGACCTCCTTGATGATCTTGTTGCGCGGGTCCGCGATCGTGTAGACCGGATGGCCGAAGCCGATGACGACCTCGCGCGCCTCGACGCGCCTGCGGATGTCGGCTTCGGCTTCGTCGGGCGTCTGGTAGCGCGATTGCACTTCCAGCGACGCCTCGTTGGCGCCGCCGTGCTTGGGGCCGCGCAGCGCGCCGATGGCGCCGGTGATCGCCGAGTGGATGTCGGAACCGGTGCCCGCGATCACTCGCGCGATGAAGGTCGAAGCGTTGAACTCGTGCTCGGCGTAGAGATTGAGCGACGTGTGCATCGCCTTCACCCACGACGGTGGCGGCGCGTGGCGATGCAGCAGGTGCAGGAAATGGCCGCCGATCGATTCGTCATCGGTCTCGACCTCGATGCGCATCCCGCTCTGGCTGTAGTGGTGCCAGTAGAGGAGCATCGAGCCCATCGATGCCATCAGTCGGTCGGCGATGCCACGCGCTGCCGCGGTGTCGTGGCTCTCCTTCTCGGGCAGCACGCTGCCGAGCGCCGAAACCGCCGTGCGCATGACGTCCATCGGATGCGCCGCGGCAGGAATCTGCTCCAGCACGATGCGCACCGGCCCTGGAATCCCGCGCAGCGTGCGGAGCTTTCGCTTGTAGGCATCGAGCTCGATGCGCGTGGGCAGCCTGCCGTGCACGAGCAGGTGCGCGACCTCCTCGAACTCGGAAGCGGCCGCGATGTCGACGATGTCGTAGCCGCGGTAATGCAGATCGTTGCCGGTGCGCCCGACCGTACAAAGCGCCGTGTTGCCGGCGGTGACGCCGGAAAGCGCGACCGATTTCTTGGGCTTGTGCGCGGTGGCCGGCGCCGGTTCGTGGTGGGGGGTGGTCATCGGTGGCCCGTATCCCGGGTTTGGCGTCGGTGCGGACCGTCAGCCGTTGCGCTGCGCGAACAGCGCGTCGAGCTTCCGCTCGTAGGCGTGGTAGCCGAGGTAATCGTAGAGATCGTTGCGCGTCTGCATAGTCGCAACGACGTTCTTCTGGGTGCCGTCGCGGCGAAGCGCCTGGTAGACGTTGAGTGCCGCCTGGTTCATCGCCCGGAAAGCGGACAGCGGATAGAGCGCAATCGCCACGCCGGCCTGCGCGATCTCGTCGACAGTGAACAGCGGCGTGGTGCCGAACTCGGTCAGGTTCGCGAGCACCGGCACGCCGACCGCGTCGACGAAGCGCCGGTACATCGAAAGCTCGGTCATCGCCTCGGGGAAAATCATGTCTGCACCCGCGGAAACGCAGGCCCGCGCGCGCTCGATCGCGGCGTCCAGTCCTTCGACCGCCAGCGCGTCGGTGCGCGCCATGATGACGAAACCCGGATCGCTGCGCGCGTCGACTGCGGCCTTGATGCGGTCGACCATCTCTGCCTGCGAAACCAGCGCCTTGCCGGGCCGGTGGCCGCAGCGCTTCGCGCCGACCTGGTCCTCGATGTGCATCGCACCGGCCCCGAACTTGATCAGCGACTTGACGGTGCGTCCGATGTTGAACGCCGAGGCGCCGAAGCCGGTGTCGACGTCGACCAGCAGCGGCAGCGGGCACGCATCGGTGATCCGGCGCACGTCGGTCAGGACGTCGTCGAGGCTGCTGATCCCGAGGTCGGGAACGCCCAGTGACCCGGCGGCGACGCCGCCGCCGGACAGGTAGATCGCCTTGAAGCCGCTCTTCTCCGCGAGCAGCGCGTGATAGGCGCAGACGGCGCCCGGGACCTGCAGCGGCGTCTCGGCTGCAACCGCCGCGCGGAACCGTGCGCCTGCGCTTTCCGTGGTCATGGCCGTCGTCAGGCAAGCATCGAAGCGACACCGCTGCGCTCTTCCTCGAGCTCCTTTAGCGTCGCGTCCATCCGATCGCGCGAGAAAGCGTCGATCGGCAGGTCGCGCACGCGCGTGTACTCGCCGTTGGCCGTGGTGACGGGCACGCCATAGACAATGTCCTTTGGGATGCCATAGGTGCCGTCCGAAGGAATGCCCATCGTCACCCACTTGCCGTGGCTACCGAGGATCCAGTCGCGGACGTGGTCGATGGCGGCGTTTGCGGCCGATGCCGCCGACGACAGGCCTCGCGCCTCGATGATCGCCGCGCCGCGCTTGCCCACCATCGGGAGGAACACGGTGCGGTTCCAGTCCTCGTCGTTGATCAGGTCTTTCAGCGACTGGCCGTCCGACGTGGCGAAGCGGTAATCCGCGTACATCGTCGGCGAATGGTTTCCCCAGACGGTCATCTTCTCGATCGAGTCGACCGGCCTGCCTGCCTTCGCAGCGACCTGCGACAGCGCCCGGTTGTGATCGAGGCGGAGCATCGCGGTGAAATTGCGGGCCGGCAGCGACGGCGCCGATTTCATGGCGATGTAGGCGTTGGTGTTGGCAGGATTGCCTACGACCAGCACGTGGATCCCGCGCGACGCGACCGCGTCGAGCGCCTTGCCCTGTTCGATGAAGATCTTGGCATTCTCGAGCAGCAGGTCCTTGCGCTCCATGCCGGGGCCGCGGGGTTTCGCGCCGACGAGCATCGCGACGTCGGCGTCGCGGAACGCCACCTTCGGATCTGCGCTGCCCTGCATGCCGGCGAGCAGGGGGAACGCACAGTCCTCGATTTCCATCATCACGCCCTTCAGCGCGGCCTGCGCCTTGTCGACGGGCAGCTCGAGCAGCTGCAGGATGACCGGCTGGTCGGGGCCCAGCATCTGTCCCGAGGCAACGCGGAACAGCAAGCTGTAGCCGATCTGGCCGGCGGCGCCGGTGACCGCGACGCGGACGGGTGCGTTCATCGAAGACTCCTGGAGCAAGAATGACGCGGCGGGATCCGACGCCCGGAGCACCGGCGCGGCGCCCGGCATGGCGCAGTGCGACGCGTGGGCCGGGGAGCGATGGGATGTTAGGCGCGGCGCGGCCTTCTGTCAATTCAGTCATATAACTGATATAAGATACAAAACGGATTCCTCACGGAGATCTGCCGATGATCCGAGCCCGCTTGCCCGGCACCCCGACATTCCAGCCGCTCTACGTCCAGATCAAGGCGCTGATCGAGCGCGGACTCGAATCCGGGGAATGGAGGCCCGGCGAGGCCATTCCGCCGGAAACGGCGCTGGCGTCGCGCTTCGGCGTGGCGCTCGGCACCGTGCGCAAGGCGGTCCAGGCGCTCGCCGCCGAGAACCTCGTCGTCCGGCGCCAGGGCAAGGGAACCTTCGTTGCGACCCACACCGAGGAGCGGACGTCTAATTTCCGCTTCCTGCGCATCCGTCGCAGCGACGGGGAGGACGAGTACCCGGGGAGCCGGCTCATCGATTTCCGGCGCGCGCGGGCCGGCGTCGAAGTCGCGCGCCTGCTCGGCCTCAAGCCGGGTGATGGCGTCTTCGTCCTGCGGCGGGTGCTCGATTATTCGGGCGTGCCGACGGTCCTCGACGAGATCACGCTGCCGGCTGCCCTGTTTCGGGGCATGACGCGGGAGCGCTACGATTCCCACCGGGGCTCGATGTACGGCTTCTTCGAGACCGAGTTCGGCGTCACGATGCTGCGGGCGAGCGAACGCCTGCGCGCCGTCGCCGCCGACGCTGCGGTCGCGCCGCTGCTGGGCGTCCGCGTGGGTGAACCGCTGCTGGCCGTCGACCGCGTGACTTACACCTACGGCGATCGCGCGGTCGAGCTTCGGCGCGGCCTCAACTCGACACGCAACCACCATTACTGGAACGAGCTCTCCTGACGTGGGTCGCGGGCCGCAACGGCCCCAGCGGCCGGGGCGCAACACCGCCGCGGTTCTGGTATCGCTGAGCGGTGGCGCGCTATAATTTGCTGCTGCGCAAAAAAGAGCAGGACCTGCGCTTCTCCGCCTGCCCTCCCGCCGACATTCGAGGTTGACTCATGGCCGCCGTCGAACGACCTGTCGTCAAGCCGCGCCCGATCTATCTGAACCTGATCGCGATCCGGCAGCCGCTGCCGGCGATCGTTTCGATCCTGCACCGGGTCAGCGGCGCGCTGCTGTTCGCCGTGGGCATCCCGCTGCTGCTGTGGTTCGTGCAGACGAGCCTCGCGTCGGGCGCGGGCTACGCGGAGGCTTTCGGCCCGCTGTCCTCGTGGTTCGGAAAGCTCGTGCTGCTGGCGATCGCCTGGGCGTACATCCATCATGTGCTGGCGGGGTTGCGCCACCTGGCACTCGATCTCCACATCGGCACGGAGCTCGCGCCGACGCGCACGGCATCCGCGATCGTCATGGTCGTCGCCCTCCTGCTGACGCTGGTCGTCGCGGTGCGGCTGTGGTAAGCCACGTGGACAGCGTCGCCGTGGGCGCGCACTACGGGGCGCGGGACTGGCTCGCGCAGCGCGTCACGGCGGTCGTCATGACCCTCTACACGTTGCTGATCGCGGGGATCGTGTTGTGGCACGGCGGACTCGATTACGCGAGCTGGAGGTCGTTGTTCGCCAGCGCGGCGTTCCGGGTCCTCAGTTTCCTGTTCATGGCGTCGCTGCTGTTCCACGCCTGGGTCGGCATGCGCAACATCCTGATGGACTACGCGAAGCCGACGAGCCTGCGGCTGACCCTGCAGGTCGCCGTCGTTTGCGTATTGGTCGCCTACGCCGGCTGGACCGCACAGGTGCTGTGGGGGCACGCATGAGCGCGGCGCGCGAAGCGAAAGCCCGCAGGGCCTGCCGCCGCGCGATTGCGGGAGGCCGACGCTCTGGCGGTGGAAGGACGAGCGGGACCCAGGAGGCCGACGCGCGATGAGCACGCTTCCCGTCCGCCGCTTCGACGCGTTGATCATCGGCGCCGGCGGCGCCGGCATGCGCGCGTCGCTGCAGCTGGCGGAAGCGGGGTTGTCGGTGGCCGTGCTCTCCAAGGTGTTCCCGACCCGTTCGCACACCGTTGCCGCGCAGGGCGGCATCGGTGCGTCGCTGGGCAACATGTCGGAGGACCACTGGCTGTGGCACATGTACGACACGATCAAGGGCTCCGACTGGCTCGGCGACCAGGACGCGATCGAGTACATGTGCCGGATGGCGCCGCAGGTTGTCTACGAGCTCGAGCATTTCGGCATGCCTTTCGACCGCAACCCGGATGGCACGATCTATCAACGGCCTTTCGGCGGGCACTCGGCCAACTTCGGCGAGAAGGCGATCCAGCGGGCATGTGCGGCCGCCGATCGCACCGGCCACGCGATGCTGCACACGCTCTACCAGCGCAACGTGCGGGCGCGCACCCAGTTCTTCGTCGAATGGATGGCACTCGACCTGATCCGCGATGCCGACGGCGAGGTGCTTGGCGTCACCGCGCTGGAGATGGAGACCGGCGAGGTGATGATCCTCGAGGCCAAGGCGACGATGCTCGCCACCGGCGGCGCCGGGCGCATCTTCGCGGCGTCTACGAACGCATTCATCAACACCGGTGACGGCCTCGGCATGGCGGCGCGGGCGGGCGTGCCGCTGCAGGACATGGAGTTCTGGCAGTTCCACCCGACGGGCGTGGCCGGCGCCGGCGTCCTGATCACCGAAGGAGTGCGCGGCGAGGGCGGCATCCTGCTGAACTCGCAGGGCGAGCGCTTCATGGAGCGCTACGCGCCGAATCTCAAGGACCTGGCCTCGCGTGACGTGGTCAGCCGTTCGATGGACCAGGAGATCAAGGAAGGCCGGGGCTGCGGGCCGAACCACGATTACGTCCTGCTGAAGCTCGACCACCTGGGACCCGAGGTCATCAACAAGCGCCTGCCGTCGATTCGCGAGATCGCGATCAAGTTCGCCAATGTCGACCCGGTCAGGGAGCCGATCCCCGTCGTGCCGACAATCCATTACATGATGGGCGGCATCCCGACCAACGTCCATGGGCAGGTCGTGCTGCCGCAGGGCGCCGACCCGGCAGCCGTCCTCCCGGGGCTCTACGCGGTGGGCGAATGCGCCTGCGTGTCGGTCCACGGCGCCAACCGGCTGGGCACCAATTCGCTGCTCGACCTGCTGGTGTTCGGACGCTCGGCGGGCAACCATGTCGTCGGGGAGAATCTCACGGCGCGGCCGCACAAGCCGCTGCCGAAAGACGCGGGTGAGCTCTCGCGGGCGCGTCTGGCCAGGCTCGATGCCGCGACCTCGGGCGAAAGCGTCGCGCAGGTTGCAAGCGACCTGCGCAAGTCGATGCAGTCGCATTGCGGCGTGTTCCGCAACCAGCAACTGCTCGCAGCGGGGGTGCAGAAGGTGCTCGAGCTCGAGGCACGCTCGCAGCGCACTGCGGTTTCGGACAGGAGCCGGACTTTCAACACCGCGCGCGTCGAGGCCCTCGAGCTCGACAACCTGGTCGAGACGGCCAAGGCGACGATCTTCTCGGCGGAGGCACGGCGCGAGTCTCGCGGCGCGCAGGCGCGCAGCGACTACCCGGCGCGCGACGATGCGAACTGGCTCAACCACACGTTGTGGTACCGGGATGGGAACCGCCTCGCCTATAAGCCGGTTAACCTGAAGCCGATGTCGGTCGACTCGTTTCCCCCGAAGGCCCGCACCTACTGAATCCCCATGAGATTCCGCATCTACCGCTACGACCCGGAACAGGACGCGAAGCCGCGGCTGCAGGAGTACGACATCGCACTCGACCCCCACGACCGGATGCTTCTGGATGCGCTGATCCGCCTGAAGGCCGTCGACGATTCGCTGTCGTTCCGGCGCAGCTGCCGCGAAGGTGTCTGCGGGTCCGATGCGATGAACATCAACGGCAGGAACGGGCTCGCCTGCATCACCAACCTCAAGACGCTCGCCGAACCGGTCGAGCTCCGGCCGCTGCCGGGGTTGCCCGTGGT
>DASYXO010000016.1:0-3550 GCA_035934825.1 Casimicrobiaceae bacterium | reverse complement strand
GCAGCACGTTGACGTATTCGCCGCGATGGTCGGCATGGCCGTCGAGCTGCGCATTGGCCCCGTTGAACACGATACCCCGACGCCGGACCTCGTCGACGAGTCGGCGATGCTCGGCGGGCGGCAGGCGCGAGAAGTCGATCGCCGTTCTGCCGTGGATCGTCGCCGCGATCAGTGCGCCCTGCGCCGCGACCCGCACGAGCTCCGCGAGCCAGCGCAACTGCATCGGCTCCCGCAGATGCGTGAACACCGAGATGCCGTAGATTGCATCGAAGCTCGCATCGGGGAAGGGCAGCGGCGGCGCAATCTCGCAATGAGCGAAGCGCCCCGGCAGGTGCCCGGCGCACCAGGCGACGTTGTCCGCGTCGATGTCGCATCCGGTCAGCGCCTGCGCCCGCGCCGCTGGAAAGTGGCGCGCGATACGGCCGCAGCCTACACCCCAATCGAGGACCCGGTCGAAGCCCGCAAGGCGACGTCCGGCGACGGCCAGCATCGCGCGGTCGATCCGGTGGTAGTCGGTCGCACCCGACACCAGGAATCCATCGGCGTCGCGATCGCCGATGACGCGAAAGCGACGCTCCTCGTCGGGCAGGTCGGCGTGCAGCGCCGGGTCGGGCTTGAACCACGAGTCTCGTCCGCGCTCGGCGGTTGGCGTGTCGGCGACGACGCGCCGGATCTCGAGTACCCCGCCAGGATAGGGCTGTGGGCAATCTTCGATCGTCGCCACGAAGCCGGACATCGCCGCCGCCTCGCGCATCCAGAATACCTCGCCGACATCGGCCCGCGGCAGCGGGTAGCGGATCGCGTCGAAGCGCCCGCCGTTGATGGTGAACCAGCCGTCGGCAGGCTCGCTTGCGCCGGGAATGGGCATCGACCAGCCTTCGACGGTGAGGCGTGAGCCGGCAATCGACAACCTGTCGACGTACCACGGCTCGGCAGCCAGCCTTCGCTCCATCTGCCCCGCCACAGTCGGGCCATCCTGCGACGCCGGCTGCGGCAGCGCCTGCGGACCTGCCTGTGCTGCTGGCGCCTGCGCCGCAGGCACGGACCTGCGCAGCCAGCGCGTGATGTGGCCGATGGGATTCGTGCGCATCGTGTTCGGGGCCTGGAAACGCGCATTAAGGCGGCGCACATCGAGACCCGTGCGCCCGGCCGATTCTACGTCGGCGCCTGCCCCAGCGCCGCGCGTGACGATCGGCTGGATCGACGAGCCCGCGGCCGAGGGCATCATCGGGGCGCGAGTGCGCATTGCCGGTTGGGCCCTCGATGCGCTGGGCGTCGCGTCGGTGGAGATCCGGCACGCGGGCGTACGCCACGCGGCGCGACTCGGACGGGCTCGCCACGACGTCGCGGTCGTCCACCCTGGCTATCCCGACGGCGGTTTCGGCGGGTTCGAATTCGAGGGCCCGCTTGGGCGAGAAGATGCGAATCCGCGGGTGTCCCGCAGCCGGCTCGAGGTCGTTGCGATCGCCAGGGACGGCCGCGAGACGCTGCTCGGAACACGCAGCGTGATCGCGGCCGAGTCGCTCCAGACCTGGCGCGATTTCCACGCGCCCACCGCTGGCGATGAGCGCAACGGAAACGCGTTCTTCCTGCTGCCCGCGCTCTCCGGCATTCCCGCCGGAAGCGCCGAGGGCCTCGACGCGCGCTACCTGCCTTACCTGTCCCCTACCATCCGCATCGGCATGCGCGTCCCCATCCTGTATCTGCGGACGACTCGGGGCGCAGGCGGTGACTGGGCGTTCGACCCCGATTTCGACGTGGGACGCACCCACGGTGAACGCGCGGTCGCCGAGGATTCGCTCGCGGCGTTGCTCGCCGACGCCGTCGCGCGCGGCCTCCCGGTCCTCGTGACTCTCGACGGGGGCATCTGGGCCGACGCCTCGGGCACCGTTCCGGAATGGGATATCAACGACCGGCTCGAGGAGGACATCGCGAACTGCCAGTGGAACGAGCGCGACGAGGTGATGCCCGACGATTGGCTGAAGCACCTGCCCGGATCCCGGGCGGCGCCCGAGCTCGCGCGCGCGCTGACCCTCAACGTCTATGCGACCAGCGTGCGTCGCTACAAGCGGCGCAATCTCCAGCAGGCCGCCACCGGGGTCGTCGCGTTCATGCGCGGGCATCCCGACCTGTTCGTCGGCGTCAATCTCGATCCAGACGTCTACATCAATCCGTTCTTCTCCGAGGGACAGTGGTACGACTACAACCCCGGAACGCTGCGGCAGTTCCGCCACTGGCTCGCCGGCACCGGGCCCTATGCGGGACCCACGCTGCCGGGGCTCCCGGATCTCTCGTCGTGGCGCCGCGCGCGACCGCTTTCGCTGGAAGAGGCGGCGGCACGTGCCCGGCGCCCCTTTGCGACCTGGGACGATGTCGATGCGCCGCGCAGCTTCCCGCGCGACCCCGCGGCCCCGTACTGGAAGGATCCGTGGGTGCACGAATGGGAGATGTTTCGCCGGCACCTCGTCACGCTCCACTACGACGAACTCGCGCAGTGGCTGATCGACGCGGGCGTCCCCCGCGATCGCATCTGGTCGTCGCAGGGATTGATGGCACCATGGGAGGGGTGCATGTCGCTGGCACTGCGCGAATCGAGTCCGGTCAGGGACTACGACTCGGGCGGCGTGTCGATCGAGGGTAGCAAGCCGCGCAACGCTCATCTCGGCGCAATCGTCTACGGTCCCGCCGCGACCAACGAAATGCCGATGGAGAACGGCAGGTCCCTCTACGCGACGCTCGCGGACATCGATCCGGGGTTCGGCATCGTCGAATTCAACACCGCCGACCTGCGCAAGCCGCGTTCGCACCCGACCTACGCCGACGCCTACCGGGCACTGCGCGACCTGTGGAATGCCGGCGCGCGCTTCGTCTCGCCGATGGCATGGAACGGCTCGAACGGCCTCGCGCGCGACGACCCCGGCTACGCGCCCCACACCGCGTGGCGCAACACGCCTCTCGAAGATGCGGCGCTCGACTTTTTGCTTGCGCGCACCGGACTGCCCCTCGGATCGCTGCTGTGGACGTTCGGCAGCGGGCATTACGCCGACGATGACGGATGGGTCGCAGTTGCCGGCTCATCCGTTGCGAGCGCCGGCGGGCTCATGCTCGTGCCGGATGCCGGCCACGCGGTGGCGCTCGAATCGCCGGGCGACCTCCGGATCGATCGGCAGCGGATGACGACGGTGGTCGCGGGCTTGCCGGTCGACGCCGATGTCGGAGAAATACGCGTGCTGATGTGCATCGGCGCCGACCCGCAGTGGATCGTCGCGGCCGCAGCGAGCGACACCTCGCTCAAGCGCTGCAGTGCCGGCATCGCGATTGCGCTGGCGCGCGTCGCGTCCGGCGAGCGCGCCCACCGGATGCGCATCGAATTCAGGTTTGCCGACCCGCGCCGCGTGGCGCTATCGCGGATCGCCGTGCTCCGCAGTGACGCGCGCTGAGGAAAATCGGGGTCGGAGCAGAAAATGGGGTCAGAGCGGTAATATCGCGGCACCACAGAAAATGGGGTCAGAGCCGTAATATTGGGGAGGAACGTCGTTCCGATATCCGC
>DASYXO010000346.1:0-4010 GCA_035934825.1 Casimicrobiaceae bacterium | reverse complement strand
GGCCGGGCGGCAGACCCTGGAACAGGCGCACGACGAATGCGCCGCCCGACATCGGATGGTCGTGCGCGATCGGCTGTCCCGCCAGCGTGGACAGCCGCGCGACCAGGCCCGGGGGCAGCGGCCGATTCGCCCGGGCGTCGTCGGAGACGGTCGGGTCCTTGTACTTGACGATCAAGCGGCGGACCAGCGGAACTTGCGCGGCGGCGGGCGCCGCCTTGGACTGCGTGGCGCCTGCGGCGGCCGGGGGCGTGGTCTCGATCGACGCGTACAGCACGTCGGGCAGCATCCGGATCCGATTGATCAGCGCGCGGGCTTGATCGAGCGACTGCGGGTTGGTCAATTCGAGGCGGAAGGCGCCGTCGCGCGTGCTTCCGGTCTGGACGAAAGGCAACTGCAATGCCGAGTAGAGCTCGCTGCGGACGGCGTCGGGAAGCGCGGAGGTGGCATCCGGCGCGACGCCATCCTGGAACTTGACGGAGAACGCGGTGATGGCACCCGGATCGTAGGACTGCGCGAGCGCCGCGGCTGCCGTGAATCCCGCGAGAAGTGCGAGGCAGCACTGCAGCGCGAAGCGGGCGAACCCGCGTTGGTTGCCGATGCCCGATGGCAAGGAAGAATCTCCGGTTCGCGTGTGCTGACGTGCAGCCTGCATATTATGGCTCACGCAGTGGGGACTGCATCCTCGACGGGCGGCACGGATTCCGAGGATGTCCGCGCCATGATTCTCGCGAGGGCATTTGTCATGGCGACGAGATCATCCGAGACCAGATCCTGGTGGCAGCCGAGTTGAAAGACCCCCGTTGCCCATTCGATGCCATGGTCCCCGGGAACCTGTGGCACCCCCGGCCAAAGCTCATCCCAGCGAAACACCGGTATACCCGCGGCGCGCACCGACTGATACACGCGCTCCGGTCGCTCGACCCAAAGTGGAAACACGTAAGGAGCCGCGTTCTCCGGCAGGGTGCCCTGCAGCGCGCGCGTGCCGGGAATGTGCGCGACCAGTTGCGCGAGGCGTGCGTAATTGCGTCGCCGCGCGGCGACGATGCGCTCGCGATGCGCGTGCTGCGCGATCCATCGCGTCCACGCCGATGCCCGGCGGTCGAAATTGGATCCGGGCGCGAAGTCCGCGAGCCATTTGCGGGCGACGTCGCGCTCCGCAGGCGCAGCCTCGCCTGGTCGCGCATCATCCCGGCGCCTGCGTAGCGTGGTTGCGGCGGCGAAGATGCCCGCCAGTAGAACCTGGGCTCCGGGCAGCTTTCGGTGCCAGACACCGATTTCGATGGCATTGGCAACGCTCTTGAGCTGGATCGCCGTCGTCTGCCTGCGAAGTCCCGGGAGATCGGCCAATCCGCCGGACGGGACGAGGCATCCGCCGTCGACGACGGGGAGGAACTTGGTCAGGCTGGCAATCGCAAAATCGCCCCACCGACCCACCGGAAGTCCATCGGACTCGCCGAACAGCGCGTGCGCACAGTCTTCGATCAGCGCGATGCCCCGCTCGTCGCAGAATCGGCGCACCTCCGCCATCGGCTGCGGAAGCCCGAAGTAATGGGCAATGATCATCGCGCGTACGCCTTGCATCCGGTCGTCTTGCAACCCGTCGACGATCGGGGCCCCGGTCGCGTCGATCGGGAAGAACACCGGCTCGGCGCCCACGGCGACGATGGGCGCGACCATCGTCGGGCAATGATAGGTCGGCACCAGCACGCGTTCGCCGCGGCCGATGCGAAGCGCGCGCAGCGCGAGCGCGATGGCGGCACGGCCGCTGGTGGTGAAGCAGATGTCCTTGCGGTCGAGGATGCTCGGCGCCATCGATCGCTTCGGCCCCGAAAATGCCGACCATCCGAAGACGGGCAGACGGGGCAGCTCGATCCGCCTCGCGGTCGCGATCGACGAGCCTGGCAACGACGATTCCCCCTGGGCCATCGGCAAAGCATCGCGTAAAACGCCAATGAAGGCAACGCAGCGGATCGGCTGCGCGTCGGTCGCGGGCCGCCGCGTAACCGTCGTGCACGTTCCGTGCGTGCGGAGCTTGTGTGCCACAGCCTGTCACGCGCGTTCGCCCCGGGCGCGCGACGCGGGTCGCTATACTTTGCGGCTACTCGCGCATCTCGGGAGAACGTCGTTGGACGCCCAGCAGGAGCTGTTGAAGATTCTCGACGAAGTGCTGAACCTGAAAGGGTCGGCCCTGACGATGACCGCACAGTCGCCGTTGCTGGGCGCGATCCCGGAGCTCGACTCGATGGCGGTCTTGACGCTGCTTACGACGCTCGAGGAGCGATTTGGGTTCAGCATCGCCGACGACGAGATCGACGGCTCGACGTTCGCCACCGTCGGCACGCTGACCGGATTCGTGCAGGGCAAGCTCGATGCCTGACGACGGTGCCGTGCCGCCGAGGCTGGAGGTTTCCTGGCTGCAGTCGAGCGGCGGACGCCGTTTTTGCACCCTGCACGAGCCCGCGGAGTCTGGTGCCGTTGCCGGCGCGATGCTCTATGTCCATCCTTTTGCCGAGGAGATGAACAAGGCGCGCCGCATGGCTGCGCTGCAGGCGCGGGCCCTGGCCGCGGTCGGATGGGTCGTGCTGCAGGTCGATCTCGCCGGCTGCGGCGACAGCGAAGGCGAATTCGGCGAGGCTAGCTGGGAACGCTGGGTAACCGATGTTCGCGAAGCCGCGGGTTGGCTGCGCGAACGCACCGGATACGATCCGTGGCTGTGGGGGCTGCGCGCGGGCTGCCTGGTCGCGGCCGAGGCCGCCGCCGGGATGGCGTCGTTGCCGGGGCTGCTGTTCTGGCAGCCGGTGCTTTCGGGCAAGCAGTTCCTGCAGCAGTTCCTGCGCCTCAAGGTTGCCTCGCAGATCCTCGGGTCCACCGATACAGCGCGCGTCGATACGCGCGAGCTGCGCGAGCGACTGCGCCTGGGCGACAGCGTCGAGGTCGCGGGCTACGAGCTTGCTCCCGCACTCGCGGCGGGTCTCGAGTCCGCGGAGCTCGCGCCGATCGCGGGAGCATGCCCACTGCTGTGGATCGAGGTTGCGGGCGGGGCCGAGGCAGCGATGTCGCCGGCGGGGCGCGCGCGTGCCGCGCAATGGGAAGACTCGGGGCATCCGGTCGACGCGCGCTGTGTGACCGGGCAGGCTTTCTGGCAAACGCAGGAAATCACCGAATGTCCGGCGCTGATCCGCGAGACGGTCGCGAGGCTCGCGGCTGCTCGCTCGTGAGCGCGACCGAACAAGCGCTCGCGTTCGAATGCGAAGGCGAGCAACTGGTCGGCATCGTCGCCGTTCCCGAGCGCCTGGGTCCGGTCGGAGTCCTGATCGTCGTTGGCGGGCCGCAGTACCGCGCGGGCAGCCATCGCCAATTCGTGCACCTTGCGCGAAGGCTCGCGCGCGAAGGCATCGCAGCGATGCGTTTCGACTATCGCGGCATGGGGGATGCCGGCGGCGATATGCGCAGCTTCGAGAACGTGACCGACGACATCGCGGCTGCGGTGGCCGCGTTCCGGCGCGCGTGTCCTGCGGTGGAGCGCGTCGTTCTGTGGGGCCTGTGCGACGCGGCGTCGGCCGCGTTGATATACGTCGAAGCGACCCGCAACGCGCCGGTCGCCGGGCTCGTGCTCGCCAATGCGTGGGTACGCTCGGAAGCGACACAGGCGAAGACGCGCATCAAGCATTACTACGCGCGCCGGCTTCTCGAACGTGATTTCTGGGCCAGGCTGTTGCGGGGCCAGGTGCACGTGGGGCACGCCGTCGCGGGCGTTGCCAGGTCGGCGCGCAGCGCGCGTCGAGCCGCGGTCACGCCACGCGGTTCCGCCGTCGCATTCCAGGATCGGATGGCATCGGGATTGTCGACTTTCGCCGGGCCGGTCCTGCTGCTGATGAGCGGGCGCGATCTCACCGCCCGCGAATTCGACGAGTACGCGTCGTGCCATTCACGGTGGAAGACACTGCTGGCGAGCGCATCGGTCGAGCGGCGCGATTTCGAGGATGCAGACCACACGTTTTCGTCGGCGT
>DASYXO010000344.1:0-3676 GCA_035934825.1 Casimicrobiaceae bacterium | reverse complement strand
CGATCTCGCCGCCAAGCGGATCCGGGTGCACGACAAGCCCGTCGAGCTCACGCCGCGCGAGTGGGGACTGCTCGAGCTGTTCCTCCAGCGTCCGGGTTACGTGCTGAGCAAGAGCCAGATCGCCGAGAGCCTGTTCAGCTTCGACGACCAGCTGTCGCCCAATGCGATCGAGGTGCACGTCTCCCGGCTGCGCTCCAAGATCGGGCCTGCCGGTGCGCGCATTCGCACCGTGCGTGGGTTCGGCTACCTGTGGGACGCCGCGGATGATTGAGGCTCCAGCGAGGCGGGCGAGCATTCGGCGGCGGCTGCTCCTGTTCCTGGTCGGATCGCTGCTGCTGATGGTCGCGGGCGCCTCGTTCGTGAGCTACTGGGTCGGGATGCAGTCGGCCAGCGACGCCTATGACCGCGCGTTGCTCGATCCCGCGATCGATATCGCCGAAAACATCAAGGTCGACGCCGCCGGCGCGCGCGTCGACCTGCCCCGCAGGGCCGTCGAGGCGCTGGTCTACGACCACGTCGACGAGGTGTTCTTCCAGGTCCGCGCCGAAAGCGGCCGCATCGTCGACGGTGTCGACGACCTGCCGCCGCCCCCCGTGCTGCTGGAAGTCGATCAGCACCTGTTCCTCGATGGCGTGTATCACGGCGACCCGGTGCGCATCGCGGCATTGAGAGCGTCCAACGGCTTCGTCGTCCAGGTGGGCGAGACGCTCAACAAGCGCAACCGACTGGTGAAGGAGATCCTTCTGGCGGGGCTGATTCCGACGCTGCTCGTGGCCGGGGTGTCGGTCGCGCTGGCATGGGTCGGCGTCGCCCGCGGCCTGCAGCCGCTCCAGCGCGTGCGCAACCACCTGCTGGGACGTCCTCCCGGCGACCTGAGTCCCATCCCGGAGACCCAGGCGCCCATCGAAATCCTTCCGGTGGTCGACGCTTTCAATCGCCTGCTCGGCCAGCTGCGCCAGGCGAACGAGCTTCAGCAACGCTTCCTGGCAAATGCGGCCCACCAACTGCGCACGCCACTGGCCGGCCTGCAGATGCACCTGGAGCTGCTTTCGCGCCGCGAGTTGCCGCCGGACACCCAGGCGGAGGTCGGGCGTATGCACGGCGCGACGGCGCGTGCCGGACACCTTGCGAGCCAGCTTCTTGCGCTGGCGCGGGCCGAAGGTGGATCCGACCGCGGCAATCCGCCGGAGCTGATCAATCTGGGGGCCGTCGCCGATGCCGCTGCGCATCGCTGGGCACCCAAGGCGATCGCCCGGAACATCGATCTGGGTTTCGCCCTGGAGCCGGCGCTGGTCCCGGGGGATGCGCTGCTCATTCCGGAGTTGCTGGACAACCTGATCGACAATGCGCTGCTGTACACGCCGGAGGGCGGGACCGTGACGGTGGTCACCGGCCAGCGTGACGGCACGCCCTTCCTTACGGTCGAGGACACCGGCCCCGGGATTCCGGCTGCGGAACGGGGCAGGGTTACGGAACGTTTCTACCGTGTGCCGGGCACCGCAGGCGACGGCTCCGGACTGGGCCTCGCGATCGTCAAGGAGATCGCCGACCGGCACGGGGGTACCATCGAGGTTTCCGCCCGCGACGCGTCCGGGGGCACCCGCGTGCGTGTCGAGTTCCTGCAGCAGGCGCCGGCTGGTTGACGGAGACCGGCAGCAACCCGGCGATCCGGTGTGCGCAGGTGACGAGGTAGGGCGGGAAAACGCGTAAGTAGCGATGCGCCCGGTATCGACCCTTGAACCCGCCTTCGCTTAGTCGGTACAGTACGGGCGGGCCAAGGATGATGACGAAGCCGCCGGTCGCGAAGAACGGGCCGACCACCCTCCAGCCGATCGTGAACGTCGACAGCAGGGCTGGCGTGGGAATGCTCATCCGATTCATCAATGGCGTCGTTCCCTCAGGACCGGCCCCGGCGGACAGCTGCGGCCGCCATGGGACGCATCGGCATCGAGCGCCGATGCACGCGACGCAGCCATAGCGTCGAGCGCCCGGCAATGCGAGCGACATCATCGGCAGCAAGAGTGCTGCGGGGAGCAACAAGGAGGACGATTCGGTTGCTGCGCGCTGCCACGTCACGCGATGCGCCCGTCGCGTCAGGTCGACGGATCGCCGACCCGTCCTACGCGGAGATCCTCGCCCCAGGGGTCGAAGTGGTGCGCGACGGTTCGATCCTGATCGACCGCGACTGGACGCCTGCGGGGGTGAGCTCGCAGTTCATCGAGGATGCCAAGACCTACCACGAGCGCTATTTCGACCGGCTCGATTTCACCGAGCTGGTCGACCACTGCCTGAACCTCGCGGCGGTCGACCGCACGCAGTCGCTGCGCGTGCTCGACATTGGTTCCGGCAGCGGCGCCAGCGTCATCGCCGCGTGCCACCTGCTGCCGCAGGCCCACATCCTGGCCTCGGACATCTCGCCGCAGCTGCTTCGGATGCTCGCTGCATTCGTCGACACGCGCGACGATCTTCGCGGACGCATCACGGCGTTCTGTTTCGACCTGCACCGCCGATTCTTCCGGCCAATGAGCTTCGACCTGGTCATCGGGGCCGCAATACTTCACCATCTGCTCGATCCTCGCGCAGCCCTCGCGAGCGTTGCCGCCAGCCTCAGGCCCGGCGGCAGGATCATCCTCGTCGAGCCGCTGGAGTCGGGTTCGCTGGTGCTGGTCGCGATGTTCGCGCGGGTGCTGGGCGCGCTCGCCGAAGTCGGTGACGGCGACGGCCGGATCGCGCAGCTGATGCGGGCGATGCGCCTCGACATCCAGTCGCGGCTGGGGCCCCCCGTCGAGAAGCCCTGGACGCGCCAGCTCGACGACAAGTGGGTCTTCGACCGGCCCTACCTCGCGCAGCTCGCCGCGGAGCTGGGCCTGTCGAAGGTCGACGTCCACCCGGCCCAGCCCGACCTCTCGAATGTCTACGAGAATGCCTTCATGGGCCTCCTCGCCGACAGCGGACTGTCGCAGGTCCCGGTCCCGCAGCGGGTGATCGACAGCGTTCGCGAGTTCGATCGCGGCATCGCCGAGGACCTCAAGGGCGAGCTCTGTCCCACTGGCGTCATCGTGTTCACGCGATGACGCTGCCAACTCGCCGATCAGCCGTCAGTCGCGGAGCTCGGGGCGATTCGCGAAGAGCGACAGCGCTTCGGGGTTGGCCAATGCCTCGAGGTTCCTGACCGGCTCGCCCATGACGACCTGGCGCACCGCAAGCTCGACGATCTTGCCGCTGCGGGTGCGCGGGATGTCGGAGACCTGGAGAATCCTGGCGGGGACGTGGCGCGGCGTCGTGTTCTCGCGGATGGTGCGCTTGATCGTTGCGGTCAGCGCGTCGTCAAGTGTCATGCCGTCGCGCAACCGAACGAACAGAACCACGCGCACGTCGTTTCGCCAGTCCTGGCCGATGACGATCGACTCGACGATCTGCGGCAAGCGCTCGACCTGGCGGTAGATTTCGGCAGTACCGATGCGTACGCCCCCCGGGTTCAAGGTGGCATCGGAGCGCCCGTAGATCACGAAGCCGTCATCCTCGGTCAATTCGCAATAGTCGCCCTGGCACCAAGCGCCGGGGAAGCGCTCGAAATACGCCGCCCGGTATCGCTCTCCCGTCGGATCGTTCCAGAATCCGAGCGGCATGGAAAGGAATGGCCTGGTGCAGACCAGTTCGCCCTTGCGTCCGCGAA
>DASYXO010000340.1:0-8500 GCA_035934825.1 Casimicrobiaceae bacterium | reverse complement strand
GCCTCGATCAAGTTTAGCATGCAGCACCCGCCCGCCGGTCCCGTCGGACGAGGTGCGCGCGACGCTCGCAGGCGCGCTCCGGCGCCGGAGTCGGACACCGCGATGCTATAATTTTTGGCTCCACAGAGTCCGCATCCGACGCGCCCATTCGTGCTGAAGCTCATTGCCTCCCCGACCAGTCCCTACGCTCGCAAGGTGCGCATCGCGCTTGCCGAAAAGAAGATCGAGTACCAACTGGTCAACGTATCGCCGATGGATCCCGGCAATCCGGTCCACGAGTGGAATCCGCTCGGCAAGCTGCCGGTGCTGGTTCTCGACGATGGCACGCACCTGTATGACTCGCGCGTGATCGTCGAGTACATCGACCTGGTGAGCCCGGTGTCGCGGTTGATTCCCGAGCCGGCACGCCAGCGGATCGTCGTCAAGAAATGGGAGGCGCTTGCCGACGGGGTCTGCGATGCGACTGCCGCAATCGTCACCGAGCGTCGGCGCCCCGAAGCGCAGCGCAGCAGCGAGTGGATCGACCGCCAGCGGCGCAAGATCGCGGAAGGGACCGCCGAGCTCGCGCGCGAGCTCGGTGACCGGGCATGGTGCTACGGCGAGGCGTGCTCGCTCGCGGACATCGCCACCGGATGTGCGCTGGGCTACCTCGACCTGCGGCATGCGGAACTTTCCTGGCGCGTGCGGTATCCGAATCTGGCCCGCCTGGCCGAGAAGCTCGGCAAGCGGCCATCGTTCGCCGATACCGCCCCGCCCACGACCTGAACGCTTGCGCCGCGGTACGACCAGAAAAAGGAGCGACATGAGCTCGCAACATCGAAGCGCACGAACCGCAGCCTCTGCCGCCAGCCTGCTTCTCCTGATCGCCGCAACCGGGCACGCCGCGGTTGCGATCCAGGTCATCCACGTGAAGCTGCAGGATCCTTCGACCGGCCCGGCAGTCAAGAAGATGGAAATCATCCTCGACCGCCACGTGGTCAAGGCAGGCAGCGTCGAGCTGGAGGCGGTCAACCTGTCGAAGTCGCTGGTGCACGAGGTCCTGGTGCTGCACGACCCGGGCAAGAAACCCCTGCCCTACGACGCCAAGAACGCCGAAGTGAACGAGAATCAGGTGCACTCGCTGGGCGAGGTCGGCGATCTTCCGCCCGGCCACTCAGGCACGCTGACGCTGAACCTCAAGCCGGGCAAATACCTGCTGTTCTGCAACGAGTCCGGGCACTACGCCGAAGGCATGAAGACGGAGCTGACCGTCACGCACTGACGCGAATGCGGGCCGGGCGCCAACGCAAACGCCCGCACCGGCGCAAACGCCCGCGCTGCCCTCGAACATCGACGCGACGAATGCGCCGACGCCGTCCCTGGTTACAACGACTGCTTCAGCTGGTCGAGGATCGCGGGATTCTCGAGCGTCGACGTGTCCTGGGTGATCTCCTCGCCCTTGGCGATCGAGCGCAGCAACCTGCGCATGATCTTGCCCGAGCGGGTCTTGGGCAGGTTGTCGCCGAAGCGAATGTCCCGGGGCTTGGCGATCGGACCGATCTCCTTTCCGACCCAGTCGCGCAACTGCTTGGCGAGTTCCGCCGCCTCGCTGCCATTCGGCCTTGCGCGCTTCAGTACGACGAACGCGCAGATCGCCTCGCCCGTCATGTCGTCGGGGCGTCCGACCACCGCGGCCTCGGCGACGAGCGGATTGGCGACCAGCGCCGACTCGATTTCCATCGTGCCCATCCGGTGCCCCGAGACGTTGAGCACATCGTCGATGCGTCCCATGATCGTGAAGTATCCGGTCTTGCCGTCGCGCACCGATCCGTCCCCGGCGAGGTAGAGCCTCCCGCCGAGCTCGTCGGGGTAATACGACTTGGTGTAGCGCTCCGGGTCACCCCAGATCGTGCGGATCATCGCCGGCCACGGACGCCTGATCACCAGCATGCCTCCTTGCCCGTTCGGGACTTCATGACCCGTCTCGTCGACGATCGCCGCCATGATCCCCGGCAGCGGCAGCGTGCACGATCCCGGCACCAGCGCCGTCATCCCGGGCAGCGGCGAGATCAGGTGCCCGCCGGTCTCGGTCTGCCACCAGGTATCGACGATCGGGCAGCCCTCTCTGCCGACGTTCTTGTAGTACCACATCCACGCCTCGGGGTTTATCGGTTCACCGACCGACCCGAGCAGGCGCAGGCTCGACAGATCGTAGTTCTGCGGCGCCGTCGCCGGGGCGGCGCCGTTCGCCTTGATCAGCGAGCGTATCGCGGTGGGCGCCGTGTAGAAGATGCTGACCCGATGGTCGGCGATCATCTTCCAGAAACGCCCGGCATCCGGATGGGTCGGGACGCCTTCGAATACCACCTCGGTCGCGCCGCAGGCGAGCGGCCCGTAGACGATGTAGGTGTGGCCCGTGACCCAGCCGATGTCGGCGGTGCACCAGAAGACGTCCGTAGGCTTCAGGTCGAAGACCCATTTCATCGTCAGCGCGGCCCACAAAAGATAGCCGGCCGAGCTGTGCTGCACGCCTTTCGGCTTGCCCGTCGAGCCCGACGTGTAGAGGATGAACAGTGGATGCTCGGCACCGACCCATTCCGGCTCGCAGGCGTCGGGCTGCCTGTCGACGAGATCGTGCAGCCAGATATCGCGGCCTTGCGCGAAGGCGACGCTGCCCCCGGTGCGCCGATAGACGACGACATTGCGGATGGCGTCGCAGCCACCCATTGCGAGCGCCTCGTCGACGATCACCTTGAGCGGCAGCGGCTTGCCGCCGCGCATCTGCTCGTCGGCGGTGATCACGGCAACCGCGCCGGCGTCGACGATGCGCTCCTGCAGCGATTTCGCGGAGAAGCCGCCGAACACGACCGAGTGCGTCGCGCCGATCCGAGCGCATGCCTGCATCGCGACGATGCCCTCGATCGACATCGGCATGTAGACGACGACGCGGTCGCCCTTCTTCACTCCCAGTGACCTGAGTCCGTTCGCAAGCCGGCATACGCGGCGATGGAGATCCTCGTAGGTGACCTTGGTTACCTTGCCGTCGTCGGCCTCGAAAATGATCGCGACCTTGTTCGCATTGCCGTTCGCGAGATTGCGGTCGAGGCAGTTGTACGAGACGTTGAGCTCGCCGTCCTCGAACCACTTGTAGAACGGCGCATGGCCCTCGTCGAGAACCTTGGTGAATGGCTTGCGCCACAGGAGGTTCTCGCGCGCCAGGTCCGCCCAGAATCCCTCGAAGTCGCGCGCTGCCCGCGCGTTCATCGCGTCGAAATCGGCCCTCTTGACCGTGGCATGGGCGACCCATTCGGGCGACGGTTCGAAGATGCGGCTTTCCTGCGTGACGGACTGGATCGTGGACATGGGGATTCCTCCAGGTGCGAATCGAATGTGCCTCCAGCCTTGCCGGCGGCCCGAATTCTCTCGCCTTCAGTCTACCGAAGCCGGGCGCCCCCGCCAACGAAATGGGGTCAGAGCTGTAATACCCGGCAGGTCGGCACTCCCCGAGCGCGCGCAGCCGGCCGTTCGAACATTACAGCTCTGACCCCATTTCGTTGCTCGATTGTTACGGCTCCGACCCTGGGGACGGTCGGGGCGAGGGGGAATGGTAGACTTTTCACATCCCGACCGGCCCCGATGCGGACATGGAATGACAACGACAGCGCCGAAACCGCGTGCCGACCCCCGCCTGCGGCCCCTCCCGCAGCTGATCTTCGCGAGCCGCTGGCTGCAGTTGCCGCTTTACCTGGGCCTCATCGTCGCGCAGGGGGTCTACGTCTGGCAATTCTGGGTCGAGCTGGTCCACCTGGTCCAAGCAACGATCGGCGGCGACAGCGCAGCCGGCCAGGCGGTCATCGCGAGCATCACCCCGCCTGGCGCGACCCCCGACTTCAAGATGGGGCGCGAGACCGTGATAATGCTGCTGGTCCTCGGCCTGATCGACGTCGTCATGATCTCGAACCTGCTGATCATGGTGATCGTCGGAGGCTACGAGACCTTCGTGTCGCGAATGGACCTGGAGAGCCACCCGGATCAGCCCGAGTGGCTATCGCACGTCAATGCGAGCGTGCTGAAGGTCAAGCTCGCTACGGCGATCATCGGCATCTCCTCGATCCACCTGCTGCGGACGTTCATCAACGCGCAGGCCTACGACACCAAGACACTGTTTTACCAGACGACGATCCACGTCGCCTTCCTCCTGTCGGCAATGGCGATCGCGGCCGTCGACCGCATTCTTCCTCCGCGCACGCACCTGCGCGACAGCGTCAACGACCCACGCTGACGCACGCCATGACCGCGATTGCGCAGCAGGACCTCATCCAGAGCGTGGCGGACGCGCTGCAGTTCATTTCGTACTACCACCCCGCCGACTACATCGCCGCCCTGGGTGCCGCCTACGAGGCCGAGCAGTCGCCTGCGGCCAAGGACGCCATCGCGCAGATCCTCACCAATTCCCGGATGTGCGCAGAAGGGCACCGCCCGATTTGCCAGGACACCGGCATCGTGGTCGCGTTCGTGCGCGTCGGCATGGACGTGCGCTTCGCCGACGCGACGAAGAGCGTCGCCGACATGATCAACGAGGGCGTGCGCCGCGCCTGGCTCGACCCCGCGAACCCGCTGCGGGCTTCCATCCTGCGCGACCCGGCGGGTCGGCGTGCGAACACGAAGGACAACACTCCGGCGGTCGTCCATTTCGACCTGGTGCCGGGGAACACGGTCGACGTAAGGATCGCGGCCAAGGGTGGTGGCTCTGAGAACAAGTCGACGCTGGTGATGCTGAATCCGTCCGATTCGATCGTCGACTGGGTGCTGACGACGGTTCCCACGATGGGCGCCGGCTGGTGCCCGCCCGGCATGCTCGGCATCGGCATCGGGGGCAGTGCCGAGAAAGCGATGGTGCTCGCCAAGGAAGCGCTGATGGCGCCCATCGACATGCACGAGCTCAAGGTGCGTGGACCGTCGAACCGGATCGAGGAGTTGCGCGTCGAGATCCACGACCAGGTCAACGCGCTGGGCATCGGTGCGCAGGGCCTGGGCGGCCTCGCAACGGTGCTCGACGTCAAGATCCTCGATTACCCCACGCATGCGGCAAGCCTGCCGGTGGCCATGATCCCCAACTGCGCAGCGACGCGCCACGCGCATTTCACCCTCGACGGCAGCGGCGCGGCGAAGCTCGACCCGCCCGGCCTTGCGCGCTGGCCCGACGTGCGCTGGGCGCCGTCGCCGCAATCGCGGCGCGTCGACGTAAACGCGCTGACGCGAGCGGAGGTTGCGGGCTGGAAGCCCGGCGAGCGCCTGCTGCTTTCGGGTCGGATCTTGACCGGCCGCGACGCCGCCCACAAGCGGATCGCCGAGATGCTCGCGCGTGGCGAAGCACTGCCTGTCGATTTCACCAACCGCATCATCTACTACGTCGGGCCGGTCGATCCGGTGCGTGACGAGGTCGTCGGGCCCGCGGGACCGACGACGGCGACGCGGATGGACAAGTTCACAGACATGATGCTGTCGAAGACGGGCCTGATCGCGATGATCGGCAAGGCCGAGCGCGGCGACGCCGCTATCGAATCGATCCGCAGGCACCGCACCGCCTACCTTATGGCGGTCGGCGGCGCCGCGTATCTGGTCTCGAGGGCGATCCGCAGTTCGCGCATCGTCGCATTCGGCGACCTTGGGATGGAGGCGATCTACGAGTTCGACGTCGCCGACATGCCGGTCACCGTCGCGGTCGATGCCACCGGCAAATCGGTGCACCAGACGGGTCCGCGCGAATGGCAGCAGCGGATCGGACGCATCCCGGTCGCGACCGCCTGACCGGCGCCGCACGAACGACGGCGCGCTGAAAAGTCCCCATGCGGCGCCGCCACCGGCAGCATCTCGCTCCGCTCGATGGCGATACCGGGGTGCCGGTCGACTTGCCACCGGTACGGACGCGGCTTTCCACCAAGTTCAACCTCCTGACGATCGGACTGATCGTGGCGACGGCGATTGCCGTCACCACTTTCGTGTTCCAGCGCCAATGGATCGATGAGGAGAACCAACTGCGCGTGCAAGGCGAGACGCTCGGTCTGATGCTCGCCGACCTGTCCGCCTACGGGCTGCGCACGAGGGACAAGGCGAGCCTCGACGAGCTCCTCAGGAGTCTCCCCGAGGAGACGAATTTCGCCTACGTCTACATCCTCGATGCGCAGCGCAAGGTCGCCGCAGAACGCTATCTCGCGCCGGCACTGCGCGACGGCGTGATCCCGCCGCTCGATTCCGACGAGCTGCCCGAGCGACCCGGACCGACCCGCCACATCGATCGCATTGTTCCCGAAGGCCATTACCTCGAGCTCGTGACCCCCATCGCCGCGCTGGCGTCCGGCTACGGCACGCCGTCGCCGGACGCCAACAATGCGACCGCAGGTGCCGCGACCGGCATCACCGCCACGACGGGGCCGCTCGGCTACATCCGCCTCGGCATGACCTTCGACCTCCAGCGCAGACTGCTCGTCGACCAGCTCCAGGGAGCACTTGCCGTCGTCGCCGTGCTCGTGATCATCGCCGTCGCGATGACGCTGCTGCTGACGCGGCGCCTGGTAGCGCCGATGCGGCGCCTGATGCACGCCGCACGCGCCGTCGGCGCCGGCCGCCTCGATGTGCGCGTCCCGGCGCGCTCGTCCGACGAATTGGGCCTGCTGACCCACGCGTTCAACCACATGACACAACGCCTCGCGCAGTCGCAGGAGCAGGTCGCGAACTACCAGCGGACGCTGGAGGACCAGGTCGCGCAGCGCACCCGTGAGCTCGAGATCGCCACCGCGCACGCGTTCAAGCTCGCCCAGCACGACATCCTCACCGGGCTGCCCAACCGGTCGCTGCTCAACCAGCGCCTCAAGCGCATCATCGCGCATGCACAGCGCGACGGCACGCACGTCGGCTGCCTGTTCCTCGACTTCGACCACTTCAAGCGCATCAACGACACGCTCGGCCACGACGCCGGCGACCAGCTGCTGAAGGCGATCGCCCAGCGACTCGAAGGCGCGACGCGCGAAAGCGACACCGTCGCCCGGCTGGGAGGAGACGAATTCGTCGTCGTGGTCCCCGGCCTCGATCCAGGGCAAGGATCGTTCGAGGTGCTCGCGGTGATCCAGCGCATCCGAGAGTCGCTGCTCGCCCCGTTCCGGCTGTCGGACCAGACCCCGACGCTGACCTGTTCGATCGGCGTGGCGATCTACCCGCTCGACGCCCACGACGGCGGCACGCTGATCAAGCAGGCCGACACCGCGATGTACGCCGCGAAGGAAGGCGGTCGCAATGCCTACCGCTTCTTCGAGGCCGAGATGAACGCGCGGGTCCAGCAGCGACTGCAGCTCGAGACCGACATGCGCCGCGCGCTTATGGACGACGAGTTCTTCCTCGTCTACCAGCCACAGATCGAGATGCGCAGCGGGCGAGCCTGCGGCGTCGAGGCGCTGCTGCGCTGGCGCGATCCCGAGCGCGGCGTAATCTCACCGTCGGACTTCATTCCGATTGCCGAGGAATCGGGAATGATCCAGGCCCTGGGCGCGCGCGTGCTGCGCGATGCCTGCCACCAGGTGATGCAATGGCATCGCCAGGACCTGCTGCTGCGCCTGTCCGTCAACCTCTCGGTCCAGCAGCTGCAGCACGAGGACTGGATCGCGACCGTCGAGGATGCACTGCGGACCAGCGGCCTGCCATCGCATTACCTCGATCTCGAGATCACCGAGAGCATCATCATCACCCACCCCGAGCGGGCCGTTGCAACCCTGGTCAAGCTCAAGCAGATGGGCGTCTCGGTCACCATCGACGATTTCGGCACCGGCTATTCGAGCCTGTCGTATCTCGCGCGCCTGCCGTTGCACGGCCTCAAGATCGACCAGCGCTTCGTGCACGGTCTGGGCCAGAATTCGAACGACGACGGGATCACGCAGGCGATCATCGCGATGGCGCATTCGCTGGGACTGCGCTGCATCGCCGAGGGGGTGGAGACCGCTGCGCAGTCCGAGTTCCTCAGGAGCCACGGCTGCGAGGAAGCCCAGGGCTTCCTGTATGCTCCGCCGCTGCCCGAGGACGAGTTCCGCGCCTGGTGGCACGAGCGCGAGCGCTCGCTCGCCACGTCAACGCACCAGCCGGGACTATGGCAGTGACACGAGATCGCCCGGCACATCGACGTCGCGCAGCACGCCCGGATCGTCGATCGCCACCAGCGTGACGGTCTCGCGACTCGCCGCAACCAGCTCGCGCGCACCCGCGTCGCCTCCCGAGGCGATCAGCGCATCGCGATGCCGCCGCGCGAAGCCCACCGGATGCCCGCGTCTGGCCCGGTAGGCAGGTGCGACGATGTCGGCACCCGCCGCGAGCGCCGCCGCGACCGACGCGATCGTGACGGGCCGGATCCAGGGCATGTCGGCAAGCGCCACGACCCAGCCGTCGGCATCGCGTGTTGCCGACACGCCGCAGGCGAGCGTCGCCCCCATGCCTTGGTCGGCATCCGCACATTCGACGGTCGCCAGGCCCACCG
>DASYXO010000338.1:0-4526 GCA_035934825.1 Casimicrobiaceae bacterium | reverse complement strand
CTTCGCGCCGATCGCCGTCGTCGGCTGGGCGATGGTGGTGAGGCCCGGCGTGAACAGGCTCGCCTCCTCGAAGTCGTCGAACGCAGCCACCGAGATGTCTTCCGGGCAGCGCAGCCCGAGCTCGCGGATGGCGCGCAGCAGCCCGAGCGCCATCAGGTTGTTCGACGCGAAGACCGCCGTCGGCCGCGGGTGCATGCGCAGCAGCCCGAGTGCGGCGTCGTGCGCGTTTCCCGAGCGGAAGTTGCCCTGCACGACCAGCCGCGGGGAAGGCTTCAGCGCGTGCGCGGCCATCGCGTCCCGGTAACCCTGGAGCCGCTCGCGGCTCGTCGACAGGTGCGGCAGCCCGGTGATGAGGGCGATGCGCCGATGGCCGAGGCCGATCAGGTGCTCGATCGCCTCGCGGGTCGCGCGCACGTTGTCGACGACCACCGCGTCCATCGGCATGCCGGCGACCTGGCGGTCTAGCAGGATCGTCGGCGCGCGGTGGCCGGCGCGAAAGTCCCGGTAGCTCGCGATGTCGCCGGCCGGCGCCCAGATAAGCGCGTCGACGCGGCGGCGCCGCATCAGCTGCAGGTAGACGCGCTCCTTCTCGACGTCCTCGTCGGAATTGCACAACAGCACCGCGTAACCGGCGAGGTGGGCCGCGTCCTCGACGCTGCGCGCGACGGCAGTGAAGAACGGGTTCGTGATGTCGGTCACGATCAAGCCGAGCGTCTGGGTGGTGCCGTTCTTCAGGCTGCGGGCGACGCCGTGCGGCTGGTAGCCGGTCGCGTCGATCGCGTGCCGGACCCGCCGCGCGAGCGGCTCGCTGACGAACTTGGTTCCGTTGGCAACGGCCGAGACCGTTGCCACCGAGACTCCGGCGACGCGTGCGACGTCCTTGATCGTGGGCATCGTCCCTTGACAGCGAATCGTTTAGCTAAACGATTCGCTAGAGTAGCGAGGCGACGCCGGATCCGTCAAGCCCTGCTGTGCCCCGTCGCGAGGAAAATGCCTGGGATCGCAGACCCGAGGCGGCGCGTGTGGATCCGCGCTACGCCGCCGCGGGCTCGACCCGGCGGGCAAGGCGATCGGCCTCGCTGCTCGCGATCCTGCCTGCGATCCCGATCGCGGGGCGCGCATCCAGCATCTGCGCGAATGCCGCGCGCACCTGCCCTGGCGTGACCGCGGCGATGCCGGCGAGCAGCTCCTCGCGCGATCGCACGCGACCCAGCGCATAGAGATCGAGTGCCGCGAGCTCCAGCCGCCGCGCCGGCTCCTCGTGCGTGGACAGGATGCGCACGCCCGCCTGGTTGCGGGCGCGCTGAAGAGCGACGCGATCGGTCTTCCCGATGCGCTGGCGGACGAGGCGGCTGACTGCGCCGAGGTATTCGCGCAGGTGCCCGGGTGCGGTCGACGCCTCGATCACGAACTGGCCATAGGCGTCGCGCACGTCGGTCCAGCAGTCCGCGTGGTAGACGAGACCCCGCCGCTCGCGCAACTGGTCGAGCAGCGGCGAGCTCATGCCCTCGCCCAGCAGCGCCGCCGCCACGACGTAGGGCTGGTGCGCCTCCGGCAGCGGCGGTGCCGGGAAGCCCAGGACGACGTGAACGAGGCTCGATCCGGGCAGCGGACGCACGCGGGTCCCGCCGCGCCAGGCGGGTGCGGCGACCCGGTTCTCGCTGCCGGCGGGCATGTCGGCAAACGCGGCTTTCGCCGCCGCGGCGATGCGGTCGGGATCGACGTTGCCCGCGATCCCGACGATGGTGTTCGCGGCCGTGTACTGCTGCCGCACCCAGGCGACCAACTCGGCGCGGGTGAACCTGCGGATGTTGGCGCGCGTGCCGATCACCGGGCGCGCGGCAGGATGCGCGCCGAAGCAGGCACGGTCGAACTGCTTGAACGCAGTCGACATCGCGTCGTCCTCGTCGTCGGCGTACTCGTGGAGGATGACGCTGCGCTCGCGCTCGAGCTCGGCCTTTGGAAAGCTGCTCTCGCGCACGATGTCGCCCAGCATGCGGACGAACGCCGCGGCGTCTTGCGCGAGGCCGCGCATGTGGAACGCGGTGTGGTCGCGGTCGGTGTGGGCGTTGACCTCGGCGCCCAGGCGCTCGGCGTCGAGGTTGATCTCTTGGCAGCTCCTCGAGCGCGTGCCCTTGAAGGCCATGTGTTCGATGACGTGGCCAATGCCGTTCAAGCGCGCGCTTTCATGCTGGCTGCCGCTGCGCACGAACACGCTGACCGCGGCGGTTGCCAGATGCGGCAGGCGGATGACGACCACACGCGCGCCGTTGGCGAGGGTTTCGATCAGGGTGGGGACATCGCCTTCGCGGGCGCGGATGTTCGACATGCGGGGATTCAGGTCGTGGGGCGCCGCGGTCCGGCAAGCTGCCTGCCGGCCCTCAGTGCAGCCGCTGCGCCGCGCCGTGGCAGTGCTTGAACTTCTTCCCCGAGCCGCAGGGGCAGGGATCGTTGCGCCCGACCTTCTCCGGATTGCGCACCGGCTCGCGACGAATGACCGGGGTGTTGCCGGCGGCCGCCATCGCCTTGCGCTGATCGAGGAAGAAGGCGTGGACCTTGCGCACAGTGTCGGCGATGCCGGCAGCGAGCTGCCGGTGTTCGTCGAGCGACAGGTCGCGCCGCTCGAGCTCTTCCCATCCCTCTTCGGTCCCGTAGAGGACGATCGTGGACAGCCATTCGGGATGATCCACGGTGACCGGCAGCCAGCCCTTGCGGTCGAGGCTCACGCCTTTCATGAAGCCAACGCACCATTCGTCGATAACCGGGACCGGGTCCCCGTCGTTGGGGTTTTCGAGGAGCAGCGGCTCGTATTCGTCAGGGGCTTCCAGCAGGGTCCCGGCGATGTCGTTCATGTGGCGCATCGTCAGCCCCATGATGCGCTCGGCGTGGGCTGTGCTCGAGAACACGGGCGTGTCCTCGCCTTTCGCGACATCCCACACCCAGCGCATCCATTCGCTGGGCAGGATCGTCGTCGGCCCCGACAGCAGCGCCGCGAAGTAGCCGTCGAGCATCGAGATGTCCATCGACTCGTCGACGCCCTCGGCATCGAGCAGGAAGCGATCGAGCTCGTCGAGCTCCGCGTCGGTCAGCATGTCAGGCGGTATCAGGCTCATGCATCCATTCCGGAATGTCGCGCTGGCCATGAAGCACGCGCCAGACGTCGACGTGGTCGGGGCGCTCGACGTAGAACACGAGGTGCGGAGCGCGTGTCAGCGGCCAGGCGCGCAGCCCCGCAAGGTCGATTTCGTGGGCGTATCGCGGCGAGCGGGAAGCGGGGTGGCGCGCGACGAGCGGCTTCGCCGTCACCGCCGGGCGCGAGCCTTGACCGCGGCACGTCCGCCTTTGCACAGTTTCTCGAATCGCGTCGTATTCGCGTGCGCGCTCGACGCCGACGCGCGCCCGCCAGCAGCAGGCCGCGTAGCTGCAGGTGATCTTGGTCTTTGCGAATCAGCTCACGCACGTACTCGCTGCTGGTGCCGTAGCCGCGCTTCTCGACCTGCTCGTCGATGAACGCCTTGAGGCTCTCGGGTAGGGAGATGTTCGACGTGCTCATCAGGTGCAGCTTCGGCCCGATGGCAATATTTGGCAAGATTTGCGCCGTCAAGGACCGATCGCGAACCCGAGCCACCTCACGCTGGCGGCAACCGCGTCATCATGGAAATCGCGTCGACGGAGTCCCTCCGTAAGTGCCCGGCGGGTTTCGGGTGTGAAATCAATCGCCGCGTAGCTAGCCGGCGCACCCAGCGGCGAGTGGACCATCGGCAGTTCGGAGTCCAGCCATCCGCTGCTGTCCAGGTGGAGCCGGCGTCGTTCATCTGGTCGAACGCCTCGACGGTGAAATAGGACCCGTCGAAGTCCAGGACCGCACGCTCAGCGGCGCGGACTCTCCGGGGCAGCCGCATGACCGCCAATCCCTGCAGCAGATATCGGCACTGCCCGCCTGACAGATTCGCACACAGCGCCCCGATCAGGCGATCGTCCTCGGCAGCCATCCAGCGGTCTGCGCCCTCGTATTCGACGGCTAGCACCGGCCCAGTCACGCCATTCCTGCCGCGCAGCTGACGGAGAGAGTCCGGGTAGAAGCGGCCATCGACCTTCTGCAGGAAGAACGAGCAGCCCTCTCGGCGCTGGCGCTCGCCGAGCTCGCGGACCGTGCGGACTTCCAGCCCGGAGTGATCAACGTGATCACCGGTGAGCCGGCGGAGATCGGTGCGAAGATGTGTGCCAATCCGATCGTGCTGACGCTGCCGCTCGCCGGCTCGACTGCATCGGCGCATGAGACCGACAGTCGTCCCGAGGGGCGCATCTACGGACATAGGATGGCGTTTCTCCAAAAGAAAGGCCCCGCCAAAGCGGGGCCCATTGCAGCTTGAACGAGTCAGTGCCTTCGAAGCCGTCAATTGTTGTGTAGTTGTTCTCAATGACCCGGCAGAGGCACGAGCAGCACGACGCGCGTCTGTCCGGTCGACGTCAGCACGCCGGCGACGATCTCGCCCCGCTCGTTGATGAACATCGCCTCGTCCATG
>DASYXO010000284.1:0-4093 GCA_035934825.1 Casimicrobiaceae bacterium | reverse complement strand
TATGGATCGGCGCTGATGGCCGATGTCGCAGTCAGCGTCGTCGGCATCGACATCGATGCCGGCGTCGTGGCGAATGCGTCGGCAGCGTACGCCTCGCACCAGAACCTGCGCTTCGAAGCCGCGTCGGTCAGCGTCCTCCCGCTGCCGGACGCCAGCGTCGATCTGGTGGTGTCGTTCGAGACGATCGAGCACATCGGTGCCGACGACCAGAGGCGGATGCTCGAAGAGTTCGCACGGGTCCTCGCGCCCGGGGGGCTGCTGGTCCTGTCCTCGCCCAATCGCGTCGAATACAGCGACGCGCGCAGCTACCGGAACCCGTTCCACGTCCGCGAGCTCGATCGCGGCGAGCTCGCGCAACTGCTGGGCGTCGATTTCGCCGCGCAGCGCTGGTATCGGCAGCGCCGCTACCTGGGCTCCGCGCTGTGGTCCGACGTGGCGGGACCGCGCTTCGAGGCGCTCGCCGGAAACACCGAGGCGGTGCGAATGGCCGCCGTGCCGCAGGCGCTCTATTTCGTCGTCGTCGCGGCACGCGAGCCGGCGTCGCTGCCCGCGGAGCTGCCATCGCTGTCGCTGTACGCCGATGCTGGCGACAGCGAATGGGAGCGCATCGACAACGAGACGCGCGAGCTGATCCGTCTCTACGGCGAGGTGGACCAGCGCGACGGCGAACTCGCGCGGCTGGCGCAGCGTGTGCACGCGCTCGCGCAGGCGCTGGGCGAGCGAGACGCACGTATCGCCGGACTCACGCACGCCTCCAACGGCGAATGCGGGGAGCTGCGCCGCCAGATCGAAGCGCAGGAGCGCCTGATCGGGTATTACCAGTCGCTGCGGTGGTGGCTCGCCCTGCCGTGGCTGCGACTGCGCCGCGCGTGGGAACGGATCCGCTCGGCATGACGCTATCCCAGCCGCCGCGCGTCGACATCGTCGTCGATGCCCGCGGCCGCGTCGACCGCGTGCGCCGCTGCGTCGAGAGCATCCGCGCTCATACGCAGGGCGGCTACCGGCTGTTGCTGGTCGACGCCCCGCCGGACGACCGGGCAGCCGTCGGGATCGATGCGCCCGGAGGGCGAGACCCCGGATTCGCCGCCGCAGCCAATCGCGCGCTCGCGGACTCGGACGCCGACGTCGTGCTGGTCGATGGCTGCATGATCGCCACGCCCGGCTGGCTCGAGACACTCGCACGCTGTGCGGCATCCGATTGGCGCATCGCGACCGTCATGCCGTTCTCCAACGCGGCAGGCGTCGGATCGTTCCCGTCGTTCGGGCGCGAGCACCCCTGGCCCGACGACGGTGACGCCGGCGCGACGCTGGCTGCGCTCGCCGCTGCGGCGGTCCCGACCCATCCCGATCCTCCGGTGGGCACCGGCCCGTGCCTCTACGTCCGCCGCCAGGCGCTCGATGCGCTTGGCGGGTTCGATCCCGGCTTCGTCACGCTCGCCGGCACGCAGGACGACTTCTGCATGCGTGCGCTGCGTGCGCACTGGCGGAACACGCTGGCCGACGACGGGTTCGTCATCCACGCCGGTGCGGAGGCGCCCTGCCAGGCTGCGCAGCGCGACCAAGCGACGCTCGCGCTGCGGCACCCCTATTTTGCCGACGTGGTCGGCGCGTTCGCCGCCGTCGACCCGCTGCGACCGTTGCGCGAAGCGGCGCTATCGAGGATGCTGGTCGCGGGCGCGGCACCGGGCGTGCTGCATGTGATCCACGATCACGGTGGCGGCGTCGAGAGGCACGTTCGCGCGCTGATCGACGCTTCGCGCGCGCAGTGGCGGCACTGCGTCGCGACGGCCGTCGGGGACAGCTGGCATGTCGACGAGTATCCGGACGACGGACCCGAGCGCAGGTTCCGATTCCTCCGCGGCGAGAGTGAATCCTGGCGCGACTTCATCGGCGGCATCGCCGCGTCGTTTCGGATTTCGCTGATCCACGTCCATCACCTGCAGCGCTCGCGCGAGGGCGTCGTCGCTGCGCTGCCGTCGCTCGGCCTGCCCTGGGGCATCACGATCCACGATCTCTGGCTCGCCTGTCCGACAGTGACCTTGGCGCGCGCCGACGGCAGCTACTGCGGCGGCGTGACCGACACCAGGCTGTGCGCGCGCTGCCTCGATGCGCAGCCCGCGTATGCCGGAACGGACATCGGGCGCTGGCGCCGCGAGCACGCGGCGCTGGTCGCCGGGGCCGCGTTCCTGATCGCGCCCTCGCAGTGGGCCGCCGCGATGTTCGCGCGGTACTTTCCGGACCCGGCATCGCGCGTTCGGATCGTCGCGCACGCGAGCCCCGGCGCATCGGTGCCGCGGGCGGCGGCCTCTGGGCAGCCGCTGCGCGCCGTGCTCCTTCCCGCGGACGATGTCCCGACCGTCGCCGTCGTCGGGGCGATCGGGCGCGACAAGGGCGCAAGGCGCGTGGAGCGCCTCGCGCAACGCGCGCGCGAGCGCGGCGCGCGCCTGCGGTTCGTCGTGATCGGTTACCTGGACGTCCAGCACGAGCCTTGGCAGAGCGAAGACGCGCTGCTGACGGTGCACGGGGGCTACGTGGCGCCGGATCTTCCCGCGCTGTTCGCGCACTATCGCGTCGCCCTCGTCGTCTATCCGTCCGAGGGTCCCGAGAGCTTCAGCTATACGCTGTCGGAAGCCTGGGCCGCGGGCCTGCCCGCACTCGTGCCGCCGATCGGCGCACTTGCCGAGCGTGTCGCGCAATCGGAGGCGGGTTGGGTGATGACCGACGACGAGTGGCGCGACGACGACCGGATGCTCGACCGCATCGTCGAGATCGGCGCCGCTGACTTCGCGCCGGAGCGCGAGCGCGCTGCCGCGCGCGCGCGGGCTGCCGATCGCTCGATCGGAGTCGCAAGCGTCGAGGCGACATCGCGGCTGTACGCCGGCGCGCTTGCCGGCGCGGGCGCGCTCCCCGCCGCCGGCGCGGGCGCCGCAGCGGTTCCGGCCGCGTTTTCGCCATCCCGGCTGCGCGATGCACTGGGCTGGAGGGTCTGGGAGCCTCCGCTGATCGAGGACGTGCCGGTGGCCGCCATGACCGAGGCACCGCGCGTCGCCGAAGGCGTCGCGGAGCCGCCACAGGACGCACCACCGCCGCAGCGCAGCCGCCTGCTCTCCGTCGTTGCGCGCCGGGCCGGTACGCTCCGGCGCACGATGCTGGGTCGCTACCTCTATCGCGTCACCCCTGCGGCGGTGATCGATGCGCTGAAGTCGGCCTGGAGACATGAGCGGTGACGCTCGAGCGCTACCGGGAGTGGCTCGCGCGCGGCCGCGCGCATCAGGCCGCAGGTCGCGCGATCGATGCGCTAATGTGCTACCGGCGCGCGCTGGCCGATGCCTGTGCGGACACCGGCGCATTCGACGCTGCGCTCGATGCCGTCGACCACGTGCTGGCGTTGGAGCCGGCCGACGCTCGCGCGAGGGCGCTTTCGACGCTGCTGCGTGCCGGCCGTGGCGAGGCTTCGGTGGAGGCGCTGGAGACCGCGCTGGCTGCGCAAGCCACGTGGCCGCTCGCCCTGCTTGCGCATGTCGTCGAGCGCATCGGGGGTGCACGCAGCGGCGCGCCGCCGCAGATCCTGCGGCGACTGTTCGATCTCGCGCTCGCCTCCCCGGTGACGCAGGCGAACGAGGACGCGCTGCGCGTGATCGCCCGGACGCTCGCTACGGCAGGCGAGCGAGAACCTGCGCGGGTCTTCATCGAGCGCTACGCGCAGGCCTGCCGCGAGGCGCATCGCAATGCGATGCCGCTGCTCTGGCCGCAGCGCACGGCCGGGGCCGCGCTTCGCGCGGGATGGCTGCGCGTTGCCGGCGACGCCCGGGTCGACGCGCTTCAGGCAGCGATCGCAGGCTCGTTCGGAAGTGGACGGTGCGACTGGAGCGTGCTCGAGCTACGCGCGCTCCCGGCATCACCCGACGCTGCGGCGCGCGCGATCGCCGCACTCGACCTGGACGTCCTGATCGATGCGGGTGGCGTCGCGCATGCGTCGGGGCCACTGCTCGCGCTGCGGCCGGCGCGCCGGGTGTGGGCACTCGATCGCGCTGACGCGCCGGCAGTGTCCGCGCTCGCCGACCGGGTCTTTAGAAAAATGGGGTCAGAGCTT
>DASYXO010000270.1:0-1993 GCA_035934825.1 Casimicrobiaceae bacterium | reverse complement strand
CAGCCTGCCTCCCATCCGGCAGTCGGCATCGCGCAGCCGTTGCCGGCAGCGGGACAGACATCGACGCGCGTCCCGCGCTTGATCGCCTCGCTGCGCGCCTGCAGCAGCGTCTGCATCAGCGCGTCGGCACGATCGCGCTGGCCCCGCTCGGCGAGGAACGCACCCCAGTCCGGGAGGCTGGAGGACAGCAGGACCCCGACGATGGTCAGTGCGACGAGCAGCTCGATCAGCGTCGCGCCACTCGCGCGGTGCCGGCACGGCCCGCGCGACGGCTCGTGCGTATCGGCGCCCGAAGCGCGGGTGAAGGCGCGGATGCCGACCATGGCGGCGCCGATGGCGTGGGACGCGGAGCTGGAGCGCATGGGGCCCGCGGTTTGGGTGGAAGACGCGCCAACTGTAGGACGGCGCCCGAGCAGCGCGATATCGGCAATTCGACCTAACCCCAACGCCTGATAGAGGGCTATCGCCCGCCGCCGGGCCAGGGCGGAACGCGTGGCCCCTTGACGCCGATTGCTCGAGGTTTAAGCTCGACCCCGCATCCATGATCGGGACTGCGATTCCGGGGCACCTCGCCGCGGGACGACGGTCGACGACAAAGGGGGAGCCGATGTCCCGTCGAATCGACGATCCGGCCTGCGTCGGGGAGCAGGCGCGATGAACAGGTCCGTCGAGTCGCGACGCCCGGATCGTGAATCCGCGCGCCTCGATCGCATGACGACGCGGCTCGATCGCGAATCGCAGCTTTCCTCGCGCGATCATCTTTCGCTGCACCTCTGGCTGCGGCTGCTGACCTGCGCGACGATGATCGAGCATCGGGTGCGCGAGCCGGTGCGCCAGTCGTTTGCGATCACGCTGCCCCGCTTCGACCTGATGGCGCAACTCGACCGTGCGCCCGGCGGCCTCAAGATGAGCGAGCTCTCCAAGCGACTGATGGTCACCGGGGGCAATGTCACGGGACTCGTCGACCAGCTGGTCGGTGAAGGGCTCGTCGTTCGCCGCGACGCGCCTGAGGACCGGCGCGTCTTCGAGATCCGCCTGACGGCCAAGGGCAAGCGCCAGTTCGATGCGATGGCGGCCGAGCACGAGCGGGTCATCGTCGATCTGCTCTGCGGGCTTTCGCGCCGGGAACGCGAGGCCCTCCACGAATCCCTGGGCCAGCTCAAATCCGTGGTGGCGACGCGTATCGACGGGCACCCGGACAAGGTCGCCTGAACGTTGCGGCGATCGGTCGGTCCCGGTTCGCAGCGCCCTGCGGGATTGGACGTTTCGGCGGTCGCCGACGATAATTGCCGATCGGTTACGCGCGACGGCGCACGCAGGCGCGCTGCCGCGCAGCCAACTCGTACCCCCACCGACGGGTCGGTAGAAGCAACCGGAATCCCGACCCGGAGTCATGAGATGAATGCCCCCGAACGCCCGCCCCGCACCAAGCCGACCTTCAACTGGGAGGACCCGCTGTTGTTGCTCGACCAGCTAGCCGAGGACGAGCGTCTGGTGATGAACGCCGCTCGGGCCTACGCGCAGGGCAAGCTTATGCCGCGGATTCGGGATGCGTTTCGAAACGAGGCGACCGATCCCTCGATTTTCCGCGAGATGGGGGCACTCGGCCTGCTCGGGGCGACGCTGCCCCCGGAGTACGGCGGCGCGGGACTCAACCATGTCTGCTACGGGCTGATCGCGCGCGAGATCGAGCGGGTCGACTCGGGCTACCGGTCGATGATGAGCGTGCAGAGCTCGCTCGTCATGTTTCCGATCCACGAATATGGCAGCGAGGCGCAGCGCAGCAAATACCTGCCCAAGCTCGCGAGCGGCGAGTGGATCGGCTGCTTCGGTCTCACCGAGCCCGATCACGGCTCCGATCCCGGCTCGATGGAAGCACGTGCAATGACGGTCGACGGCGGCTATCGCCTGCGCGGCTCGAAGACCTGGATCTCGAACGCCCCGATCGCCGACGTGTTCGTCGTCTGGGCGAAGCTCGACGGCGTGGTCCGTG
>DASYXO010000269.1:0-20529 GCA_035934825.1 Casimicrobiaceae bacterium | reverse complement strand
CGTCGACGCTGCGGCGCCAGGCGCGTCGGCCAGCGCCGACGCAATCGCGGTTGCGCGGGTCGTGGTCTCCCGCAGCAGGTAGTCGAGCGAGCTGCGGCCGAGATTGATGCCCCCATCGAGCGCTCGGTCCACGCGCACGTCGAACCAGCTCTCGATGCTGCGTCCCAGGAACTGCACCGATACGGCATAGACCAGCGCGCCAGGAAGCACGGCGACCAGCGAGAACAGCAGCACCAGGCGCAACGCCAGGCGCGATCCGAATACGCCCGAGACGAGGTTGCGGCGCAACTGGAGAAGCTGGCCTCCGACCACCAGCATCAGCAGCACCACCAGCGCGCCGTTGATCAGCAGCAGCGTGTTGTAGTGGCCCGCAAACAGGTCGGTGTTGGCGGTGGCCGTCGCAAGGAGGAACAGCGCGATCGCGGCGATGCCCGCGAAAGTGAGCGAGAACCAACGCAGCCGCCGCGATGCGAGCAGGCTCGTCATGGCGTGAACGTGAAACGGTGCCAGTCCGAGGATAGCTGCCACTCGTGCGACGCGAGCGCATTGACCTGGAACGGCTTGGGCAGCTCGTTGACATCGAGTCTTTCGCGAATCGCGGCGTCGTAGCGGGTTCCTTTCACGAGTTCGTCGGCGCGCAGCACTGGCCGAGATGCTACGCGTCCGAGAAAGCGCTGGACATCGCCCAGCGAATCGAATGCCTGGCCGAGCGGACCGCTCGCGACCCGGTACTGCTGCGTCAGCGAGCTGTACGACACCCGGTAGGTGATCGACCATTGCGCGACTTTTTCGCTGAACCAGAGCAAGCGTGCGCGCGTGAGCTCGAACTCGATCGTGAAATACAACGGAATGCCCTTGTCCAGCGCTTCCTGGAGCGTCGGCGTCAGCGCGAAGTCGAAATCGGCCGACAGCAGGACGATGCCGTCTTCGATTCCCAGCGAGGCACCGCGAACCGGGATGGTGTCTGCCCGCGTCCCGGCCGCGGTGAGCGCGATCGCAGCCCCGGCCGCCGCAGCCAGCAGGCGGCGGCGGGTGGTCGAGGCCGGTACCGAATCGCTTTGGAAGTTGGGCGGCATGCGGAGAGGACGCGCGTCGGCTCCGTTTCCGGGGCGGTGAACTACCCTTCGCGCAGGGTGCCGAGGCGCCGCAGCGGCCTCACGGGTTCTTGCGTAGCAGGGCGTAGAAGAACCCGTCCTGATTGTGGCGCGCCCCGGAAGCCGAAGGCAAGATTTGGCCGCCGCGATGCGCCACGCCCTCGGGGAAATTGAGGGATTCACGCAACGCCTCGGCGTGCCGCAGGCAGAAATCGTCGATGCGCTCGTCGTTCTCGGCCCGGAATATCGAGCAGGTGACATAGAGCAGGCGACCGCCGGTCGCGAGCAGTGGCCAGGCGGCCTCCAGCAGCCGCGACTGCCCGGCGGCGAATGCCTCGACGTCGGCCGCGCGGCGCCGCCATTTGATGTCGGGGTGGCGCCTCGCGATGCCGGACGCCGTGCACGGCACGTCGAGGAGAATCCGGTCGAACGGCCGGCCGTCCCACCACCGGCCGGGATTCGTGGCGTCACCCTCGACGACGCGGACGTTGCGCTGGTCGTGGCCCAGGCGCCGCAGGTTGTCGCGCAGCCGGCCGAGCCTGCTGGCGTCCACGTCGAGCGCAGTGAGCTCGATATCGGCGCATTCGAGCAGCTGCGTGGTCTTGCCCCCGGGCGCCGCGCAGGCGTCGAGCACGCGCATGCCGTCGGCGATGCCGAGCAACGGCGCCGCGAGCTGCGCGCCGAGATCCTGCACCGCGAACGCCCCGTCGGCGTAGCCGGGGAGCTCCGCCACTGGCCTCGGCACCGAGACGACGATGCACCCGTCGCCGGCCTGCGCCGCCTCGACACCCGCTTCGTCGAAGCGCGCGACCAGCGCCTGTGCCGTCGTGACCCTGCGGTTGACCCGCAGAGACAGCGGTGGGCGCGCGTTTCCGGCCGCGAGCAGCGCCTCCCAGTCCGCGGGATGATCGCGGCGCACGCGATCGATCCACCACTTCGGGTGGCAATGACGCGCAACCTCGTCGTCCTGCACGGCCGCGAGCAGCGAGTCGCGCTCGCGCAGGAACCTGCGCAGCAGCGCGTTCTCGAGCGACTTGGCCGCCGGACGCGCGAGTTGCGCCGCCGCCTCGACCGCGCGGTCGACGATCGCGAACGCCGGTGCGCGCGTATGCAAAATCTGGTAGAGCGCAACCGCCGTCAGCGACCGCAGCAGCGCGTCGGGCATCGGGTTGCGCGAGAGCTTGCGCGTGAGCGCGTCGAGCGTGCCCCAGTGCCGCAGCGTCCCGTATGCGAGCTCCTGCACCAGCGTTCGGCCGCGCAGCTCGCTGCCATCGTCGACTTCCGCGAGCGCTTCGGAGAGGTTCGCAGCGTCGTCGATGACGCGCGCGACTGCGCGTGCCGCCAGCGCCTGTTCGATATGCATGGGGGCGTGCTATGCGGCGGCGGCGCGGCGCGGCGCGCCGGCGGCACCCGACCGGAGAAGGCGTGTCACACGCCCACCCTGCCGAAACCCAGCCCGGGCACGATGCGGCGCCCGGCCGCGAACGCCGCCGCCGGCATGCGCCTGCCGCCTGCGGGCTGAACCTCGACGATGCGCAGGATGCCTCGAGCACCGGCAGGTCCGCAGACGACGTCGATCCCGGCGGCGCCGATCGCGACGACCGTCCCCGGTTCGGCGCCGGCGATCCCCGGACCCGCGCTCGCCTCCGTATCCGCGGAGCCGCCGGCGCCCGGGACCTCGGCCCGCCACAGCTTGAACGCGTCGGCCAGCCATGTCGCCGCAGCACCTGGCGCGGGCGACATCGCGCGGATCCTGCGATCGATCGCGACCGGAGCGTGGTTCCAGTCGATCCGGGCATCCTCCCGGCCGAGCTTGGCGGCATAGGTGACGCCGGACTCGGGTTGCGCCCGGCTCTCGAGGCGCCCGTTCGACGCCAGGATGCCCAGCACGTCGACGATCGTCGCCGCGCCCAGGTCCGCGAGCCGGTCGTGCAGCGTCCCCGTCGTCTCGCGCGGGCCGATGGCCAGCGCGCGCGCCTCGATCACCGCACCGGTGTCGAGCCCTTCATCCATCTGCATGATCGTGATGCCCGTCGTCGCGTCACCGGCCTCGACCGCGCGCGCAATCGGCGCCGCGCCGCGCCAGCGAGGCAGCAGCGAAGCGTGGATGTTGAGGCAGCCGTGGATGGGCCATCCGAGGACCTCGCGCGGCAGGATCAGCCCATAGGCGGCCACGACGAGCACGTCGACCTGAATCGCCAGCAGCGCCGCCCGCGACGCGGCGTCCTTCAGGCTCCGCGGTTGCAGCACCGCGAACCCCCGTGCGTCGGCATGCCGTCGGACCGCCGTGGCGGCGAGCGCCAGCCCTCGGCCCGATGGCCGATCGGGCCGGGTGAGCACCACGGATATCGTATGCCCGGCAGCGTCGAGCGCTGCCAGCGCGCGCACGGCGAATTCCGGCGTACCGGCGAAACCCACGCGCATTCGATGGCGCCGGCTCAGCCGGCGAGCTGGTGCTTCTTGCGCAACCTCGCAGCGAGGCGAGTGCGCTTCAGCGGCGAGAGGTATTCGACGAAGACTTTTCCGCGCAGATGGTCCATTTCGTGCTGCATGCAAACGGCGAGCAATCCCTCGGCGTCGAACTCGATGGTTTCGCCGCGCTCGTTTTGCGCGCGCACCCGGATTCGCGCCGCCCGGGCGACCTTGTCGTAGTAGCCGGGAACCGAGAGGCAGCCTTCCTCGTTTTCGGCCTCGCCCTCGGCCTCCAGGAGGACCGGATTGATGAATACCCGAAGGTCGTCCCGATGCTCCGATATGTCGATGACAATGACTTGTTTGTGAACGTTCACTTGCGTCGCTGCGAGCCCCACGCCTGGTGCCGCATACATCGTCTCGGCCATGTCCGCCACCAGTTTGCGGATTTCCGGCGTCACGGCGGCAATCGGCGCTGCAACTTTTTTGAGACGCGGATCGGGGTATTCGAGGATCGGGAGGCGGGCCATGTGCGCTTTGACTTGCCAAATGCAAGTTCCAGATGCAGAATCGTCCTTAAGTCCTTATTTTGTGGCGGTTTAGGACGTTAGCAAGTCCGCCCCACCCGAAAGAGGCCATATGCGTCAATACTTTACCACAGTGTCGCGCCTGATTGCGGTTTGCGCGCTCCTCTGCATCGCGGTGGGCAGCGCGGCCGCGGGCGCCCAGACGATCCCGCTTGCCGACCATCCGCCGTCGAGCTACACGGTCAAGAAGGGCGACACGCTGTGGGGGATCGCCGGCAAGTTCCTCAAACAGCCGTGGCGCTGGCCCGAGCTGTGGCGGATGAACCGCGCGCAAATCCACAATCCGAACCTGATCTACCCGGGCGACGTCGTCAAGCTCGGCATGGTCGGCGGACAACCGGAGCTGACCCTCGAACGCCAAACCGTCAGGCTCTCCCCGACGGTGCGCGTTGCGCCGCTCGCCGAGCAGGCGATACCCGCGATCCCGCAGGCCGACATCGAGCCCTTCCTGACCCGTCCGCTGATCACCGGGCCACACGGGCTCGCCGGCGCGGCGGAGATCGTCGCCGGCCGCGACGATCGCGTCGTGCGTGGCGAGGGCGACACCATCTACGTCGCGGGCCTCGATCCCAAGGGTGGCGACCTCTGGTATATCTACCGGCCGGGCGAGCGCCTGCTCAACGCCAAGGGCGAAACGCTCGGCTACGAGAACCGCTTCCTCGGCACCGCGCGGGTCGAGCAGTTCGGCAAGCCCGACGAGGCATCGATGGCGCGAATCGAAACCGCCACCGAGGAAATCGTCATCGGCGACCGGCTGCTGCCCGCGCCGCGCGAGGTGATCCAGAACTACGTGCCGCACGCTCCCGATCACCTGATCGACGGGCATATCCTGAAGCTCGCGCACGACGGCTCGGAAACCGGTCGCGACTACGTGGTCGCGCTGGACAAGGGCAAGCAGGACGGGCTCGAAGTCGGCAACGTGCTCGCGATCTACCGGACCCTTGCGCCGATCCGCGACCCGCGGCCGGGGCACGAAGGCCCGTCGATCATGTTCCCGAACCTGGACAACACGACGAGCTACGCGCAGCCCGCGTACCTCAAGATTCCGGACGAGCACCTCGGCCTCCTGATGGTCTTCCGCGTGTTCGACCGCGTGTCCTACGCCCTGGTGCTCGATTCCAGCGGCGCGGTCCGCGTCGGCGATTACGTAAGGACCCCCTGAAGCCGGCAGCGCGCGTACGGTGCCCGTCGATCCGCGCAAGCTTGCGTGGGCTGAGCTCGCACACAGGACGATTCCGCAGCGCGCGACCGTCGACCTGTTGCGCACATTCGGCGACCCGGCGGCGGTACTTGGCGCCTCGCGCTCGCAACTCTCGCGCATCGTCGGGCCGGCGGTGGCCGACCGGGTGCTCGCGGCGAAGCCGGGCGAAGCCATCGAGGCCATCGCACGCTGGCTCGAGGATCCCAGTCACGACCTGATCGCCTGGGACGATGCCGACTATCCACGGGCGCTGCTCGACGTCGGCGACGCTCCGCCGGTGCTGTTCCACATCGGCAGGCGCGATCTGCTGAACCGCCCGGCACTCGCGATCGTAGGCAGCCGCAATGCGACTCCGCAGGGAACTGAGACGGCGCGCGAATTCGCCGCCGCGCTGTGCGCCGCCGGACTCACGATCGTTTCGGGACTCGCCGAGGGCATCGACACCGCCGCCCATGAAGGTGCACTCGACCGGACGATCGACCGTGGCTCGCCCCACGCGGATCGCGCCCCCGGTCGCGCGCCGGAGCATGGCGCAGCGGGCGCACCCGTGCCCGCTGCGGGATCGACGATCGCGGTCGTCGGCACCGGACCCGATCGCGTCTATCCCGCCCGGAACCGCGATCTCGCGAGGCGCATCGCCACCGCTGGCGCCTTGCTGTCCGAATACTTTCCGGGAACGCCCGCGCGCAAGGAAAATTTCCCGCGCCGCAATCGCCTGATCAGCGGCCTCGCGCGCGGCGTGCTCGTCGTCGAGGCGACGCTGTCGTCCGGGTCGCTCATCACCGCGCGACTCGCGGGCGAGCAGGGTCGGGAAGTGTTCGCGATCCCGGGTTCGATCCACTCGCCGTTCGCGCGGGGCTGCCACAAGCTGATCCGCGAAGGCGCGAAGCTCGTCGAAACCGCCCAGGATGTCCTGGACGAGATCGGACTTGCGCAGCCGGCAACCGCGAATTCGGGGGCGGCCGCCGGCGCCGGGAATGCGCCCCGGGCCCGGCGCTCCGCGCGCCAGGGCGTCGCAGGCCAGGACGCGCATGCCGCGGAGGCGGACGCGGCGGGTAGCCTCGGCAGCGACGCAGAGGCGCTGCTCGCAGCCATGGAGCACGGCCCCGTCGCGGTCGACGACCTGGTAGCGCGCAGCGGCCTCGCGGCGTCCGACGTCGCCGCCGAACTGGTCCGGCTCGAGCTCGAGCGCCGCGTCGCGGCGTTGCCGGGTGGGCTGTGGCAGCGAATCAACCGAGGTCGATAGCGAGCGCTCACTGCGGCTCAATCCGGCACCAGTACTATGAGTTGGCCGTGATCCCTGGCGACGCTCGCGGCGGATCATCCAAACGAAAGTTGCCCGCGCCTCGGGACCTTCGGTAGTATCGGCGACCCCAAATCCCCCGTCTTCTGCCGATCGCTTGGCAAATGCGCCTGGGGGCCGCATGTTGAACCCACTCCCGCGCGGCACCCGCCACGGGCGTCGCAGCAGCCTCCGAATCCGGACTCCCTTGCCCAAGAACCTGATCATCGCCGAGAAGCCCTCCGTCGCCGCCGACATTGCACGGGTGCTGGGCGGCTTCACCAAGCATGCCGACTACTTCGAAAGCGACACCTACGTGCTGTCGTCGGCGGTCGGTCACCTGCTCGAGATCGGGATGCCCGAGGACGAGGAGGTAAAGCGCGGCAAGTGGACGTTCGCCCAGCTTCCCGCGGTTCCGTCGCGCTTCGCGCTGAAGCCGATCGAAAAGAACGAGGCGCGGCTGAAGACGCTGCTGAAGCTGATCAAGCGCAAGGATGTCTCGCGCCTGGTCAACGCCTGCGATGCGGGCCGCGAAGGCGAGCTCATCTTCCGCTACATCGCCCAGTACGCCAAGACGGACAAGCCCATCGAGCGCCTCTGGCTGCAGTCGATGACGCCGGCGTCGATCCGCGATGGCTTCGCCCGCCTGCGCAGCGACCGGGCGATGCGCCCGCTCGCCGACGCGGCCGTCTGCCGATCCGAATCGGACTGGCTGGTCGGCATCAACGGCACGCGCGCGATGACTGCGTTCAACTCCAAGGCCGGCGGGTTCCAGCTGACCACGGTCGGCCGCGTGCAGACGCCGACGCTCGCGATCATGGTGGAGCGCGAGGGGAAGATCCGCTCGTTCGTGCCGCGCAATTACTGGGAGCTCACGGGGACCTTTCGCGCGGAGGCCGGCGCGTACGCGGGCCGCTGGTTCGACGAGAGCTTCAAGAAGCGCGACGTGGCGTCCGCCGGCGCGAATGGGCAAGGCATCGCCGAGGACGACCCGGACCGGCGCCCCGAACGAATCTGGGACGAAGCCACCGCGCGCGCGATCGCTTCCGCCTGTGTCGGCAAGCCTGGGCGGGTCACCGAGGAATCGAAGCCGTCGACGCAGATCGCGCCGCTGCTCTATGACCTGACGAGCCTGCAGCGCGAGGCGAACGGCCGTTTCGGCTTTTCGGCGCGCACGACGCTCTCGCTCGCGCAGGCGCTCTACGAAAAGCACAAGGCGCTCACTTATCCGCGCACCGATTCGCGCGCCCTGCCCGAGGACTACCTCGGTACCGTCAAGGCCACGATCGAGGAGCTCGCCGAGACCGGCGCCTACGGAACGTTCGCGCGCAACATCCTGAAGAACAAGTGGCTGCGGCCCAACAAGCGCATTTTCGACGATTCGAAGATCTCGGATCACTTCGCGATCATCCCGACGCTCGTCAGGCCCAAGCACCTGAACGAAGTCGAAGCGAAGCTCTACGACCTCGTCGTCAAGCGCTTCCTCGCCGTGTTCCACCCTGCGGCTGAATTCCAGGTCACGACGCGGATCACCCGCGTCGGCAAGGAACCCTTCAAGTCCGAGGGCAAGGTGCTCGTGCAGCCCGGCTGGCTCGCCGTCTACGGCAAGGAAGCATCCGGCGACGAGCCGATGCTGACCCCGGTCAAGGTCCGCGAGGTGGTCGATGCGCCGTCGACCGCGGCCGCAGATCGCGCCGGTGCCGCGCGGAGCTACGAAGGCGTCGAGACGGTCAGGACCGAGAAGGTCGACGTCGCGCCACTGGCGACGCGCCCGCCGCCGCGCTACAACGAGGCGACCCTGCTTTCGGCGATGGAAGGCGCCGGCAAGTCGATCGAGGACGACGAGCTGCGCGAGGCGATGCGCGAAAAGGGTCTCGGCACACCGGCGACGCGGGCGCAGATCATCGAGGGCCTGATCGCCGAGCGCTACGTCCTGCGCGAAGGCCGCGACCTCATTCCGACGCCCAAGGCGTTTTCGCTGATGACCCTGCTGCACGGCCTCGGGATCCCGGAGCTGTTCTCGCCGGAGCTCACCGCGGAGTGGGAATTCAAGCTCGCGCAGATGGAGCACGGCAAGCTCGCGCGCAGCGAGTTCATGCGCGAGATCGTGGCGATGACCGAGCACATTGTCGCGCAGGCAAAGAATTACGAAAGCGACACGATCCCGGGGGATTTCGCCACGCTGACGACGCCCTGCCCGAAATGCGGCGGCGAGGTGCACGAGCGCTACCGGAAATTCCAGTGCATCGATTGCGATTTCGCATTCTGGAAGATCATGGGCGGCCGCCAGATCGACCCTGCGGAAGCCGATACGCTGCTGGCGACGCGCGAGGTAGGGCCGCTCGACGGCTTCCGCAGCCGCCTCGGACGCCCGTTCTCCGCCAAGCTCCGACTGACGGACGCGAACGAAGTCGAGTTCGACTTCGGCCCCCGGATCGACGATGACGACGAGGGGGTACCGGATTTCTCCAAGCAGACGCCGCTCGGACCCTGCCCGAAATGCGGTCACCGCGTGTTCGAGACGCCGAACGCCTACGTTTGCGAGCGCGCCGTCGGTGAGGGAAAGGCTTGCGATTTTCGCTCGGGACGCACGATCCTGCAGCGCCCGATCGAGCGCGCGCAGATGACCAGGCTCCTCGAAACGGGCAAGACCGACCTTCTGCAGTTCGTCTCGGCGCGCACGCGGCGCCCGTTCTCCGCGTTCCTGGTCAAGCAGGCGGATGGAAAGGTTGGCTTCGAGTTCGAGGCCAAGCGGCCCGGGCGCAAGGGGGCGCGCCCTGCGCGCGCGGCGCCGCTGCGTACGCTCGGCGCGCATCCGCGCGATGGCCAACCGGTGGAGTTGCACGCGGGCCGCTACGGACCCTACGTCAAGCACGGCCCGACCAACGCAACGCTGCCGGACAAGGACGCCTTCGATACGCTGACGCTCGAGCAGGCGGTGGCATTGGTCGACGAGAAAGGCAGGCGCGGGGCGCCAGCCGCGAAGCAGGGCGCGGGCAAGGCGCGCGCGCCGCGCAGTGCGCCGACCGTTACGCCGGACGCCCAGGTGCCCGCTCGGAAGTCGCGCGCCGCGAAGTCCCCTGCGGCGAAGTCCCCTGCTGCGAAGACCGCCGCAACGAAGAAGCGGCAGGCCCCGACGTCGCGAGCGGCGGCCACCACACCCCCTGCCACGCGCAAGCGCGCCGGCACGCCGACGACGCGCCGCTAGACCCCAACCGCGCAGCCCCCGCGCATGCAGGGATTGCTCGTCGTCATCGCATCGCCGCCCTTGACGCTGCTGCTCTGGCGGCTCAGGAAGTAGCGGGGTCGCCGACGTCGAAACGGATGCCCTGGGCAAGCGGCAGGTCGCGACCCCAGTTGATGGTGTTCGTCTGCCGGCGCATGTAGACCTGCCAGGCGTCGGAACCCGATTCGCGCCCGCCGCCGGTTTCTTTCTCCCCACCGAAAGCCCCGCCGATCTCGGCACCCGACGTGCCGATGTTGACGTTCGCGATGCCACAGTCGCTGCCGGACGCGGCCAGGAACGCCTCGGCCGTGCGCAAGCTTTGCGTGAACAGCGACGACGACAGTCCCTGGCGCACGCCATTGTTCATCGCGATGGCCTGGTCGATCGTGTCGTAGGCCATCACGTACAGGATCGGCGCGAAGGTTTCGCGCTGCACCAGCGCCGACGCATTGTCGATGCCGGCGACGATCGTCGGCTCGACGAAGTGGCCCGCGCGCGCGATCGCATGGCCGCCGTGCGCGATGCGGGCACCCGATGCGCGCGCCTCGTCGACGGCGCGCGCATACGTCGCCACCGCGGCGGCGTCGATCAGCGGGCCCATCAGCGTGCCGGGGTCCAGCGGATCGCCGATTGTGACCTGCGCGTAAGCTCGCGCAAGCCGCGCGAGCATCGCGTCGATGCGCGACCGGTGCACGATCAGGCGGCGAGTCGTCGTGCAACGCTGGCCGGCGGTGCCCACCGCGCCAAAGACCACTGCCGGGACGACGAGGTCGAGGTCGGCATCGTCGGCGACGATGACCGCATTGTTGCCGCCGCATTCGAGCAGTACCTTGCCGAAGCGTGCCGCCATCGTCGTCGCGACCGACCGCCCGGCGGCCGACGACCCGGTAAACGAAAGCAGTGCGACTCGCGCATCCTGCGCCAGCGCCTGGCCCGCTTCGAGTCCCCCGATCGCCAGCGCGAACACCGGCGGCAGCCCGAGCTCGTCGACGACGCGGTCGGCGAGCGCCGACACTGCCAGCGCGCACAGCGGGGCCTTCGGCGAGGGCTTCCACACCGTTGCATTGCCGCAGACGCAGGCGAGCATCGCGTTCCACGCCCAAACTGCGACCGGGAAATTGAACGCCGTAACGACCCCGACGACGCCCAGTGGATGCCATTGCTCGTACATCCGGTGCGCAGGCCGCTCCGATTGCAGGGTCTTGCCGTAGAGCATCCGCGACTGGCCGACCGCGAAATCGGCGATGTCGATCATCTCCTGCACTTCGCCGTCACCTTCGGCCTTGATCTTGCCGTTCTCGAGCGATACCAGCCTGCCCAGCGCATCCTTGTGCTCGCGGAACAGTTCCGCGCAGCGCCGCACCGCATCGCCGCGTCTGGGCGCGGGTACGTCGCGCCAGGCGCGCGCCGCGTCGGTCGCGCCCCGCAGGATGTGCTCGAGGTCCCCGGCGCTCGCCGTGTCGACGCTGCCAAGCGCCATGCCGTTCGCCGGATTCGACGATGCGAGCCGCGGGCCATGCAGCGCCGTGGCGCGCGGGCGTCGCACGTGGCCGTCGGCCTCGACAGTCAATCCGAGATTCGAAAGTGTCCCTGCCAGGCGTGGATCGAGCGTCATGACGGTACTCGCGCGTTGAGGATCATGGATGCTCATTGGCACACGGTCCCGGGGGCGACGAACACCTCGCGCGTGATCGCCTTCACCTGCGACACCCCGTTCACCGTGTATGCGAACGTCCCGTTCGCGCCGTCGCTGAAGCTCAGCGTCAACGTCCCCACCGGCGTCTCGACCACCTTCGACGGATCGAACGGCACCGCGTTGAACCCCGGACCCGTGGTCCGCGCCAGCGTCCCCGTGTACACCCCCGCCGACGTCTTCAGCGCCGGACCCGACAGCCACAGCGGATTCCCGTTCGCGTCGTAGGTGAACCAGGTCGCGAAGATCACGTCTCCCTGGTGGGTCAGGTTCACCCCCCACCCCGACTCCACGCCCCCAGGCGCCGCCCACCACAGGTCCTGGTAGTTGGTCGCCTGCGCCTGCGGCAGCCCGCCGCCGAAGCTGCACACCGGCACCGGCGCGGCGAACACCTCCCGCACCAGCGCCTTCTGCTGCGACACCCCGTTCACCGTGTAGGCGAAGCTCGCGTCGTTGGCGTCGCGAAAGCTCAGCGTCCCCATCCCCACCGGCGTCTCGGTCACCCGCGCCGGGTCGAACGGCACCGCGTTGAACGGCGGACCGTGGGTGGTGAAGATGGTCCCGGCGTAGACCCCCGGCGCCGTCTGGTTGGCCTGCATCGCCAGCCACCACGCGTTGCCGGCGGTGTCGTAGGTGAACCAGGTGGCGAAGATCACGTCGCCCTGGTGCGCGAAGTTGATCCCCCACCCCGACTCGCTCCCCGCCGGCGCCGCCCACCACAGACCCTGGTAGTTGGGTGCGGCGACGCCGGTCGCAGCGGCCGCGCGCACCGCGGCGCCGGCATCGACGATGCCTGCGCCGCAAACAGCCGTCGTGCAGCCCGAGCCTGCGAGAAACGGCGACGCGGTCGACGTCAGGATCGAGACGACCTGGTCAGGTGTAAGCGACGGATTCACCGAGAGCATCAGCGAAACCGTTCCCGATACCATCGGGGCCGCGAGGCTGGTGCCGCCCTCGAAGGCGAAGCTGTCTGCGACCGGCACGGTGGTGCCGCTGTTCGACAGCACCAGGATGGCGTCGCGCTGGCGGAGGTAATGGAAGACGCCGCCCGGGGCGGACAACGTGATTCCGGCGCCGAAGTTGCTGTAGGAGGCAAGGTCTCCTATCGTCGTCGTCGACGCGACGGCGATGACACCGGGGCAGTTCGCCGGCGTGTCGTTTGCCACGTCGGTGGCGGCGTTCCCCGCTGCCACGACGATCGCACGCGTGACCCCGTGCGCATACGCTGCCGCGATGACGGGCGGATAAACCGGATCGCAGCTCCCTGTGCCGCCGAGGCTCAAGTTGATGACCTCCGCGGGCGTCGGGTTCGCCGGCACCCCCGGCACCGTCAATCCGGCAGCCCAGGCAATGCCGTCGACGATGTCAGAATCGTAACCGCCGCAGCGGCCCAGGGCGCGCACCGGCAGGATTTTCGCATTCCAGTCGATGCCCGCGGTCCACAGCCCGTCGTTGGTGTTGGCTGCGATGACACTTGCCACGCCGGTGCCGTGCCAGGAACTGGGTCCCACCGTGCATTTCGCGAACTGCCCGGTCTGCATGGCAGGGGTCAGCCAATCGCCCGGATCGCTCGCGTCGGGATCGCGCCCGTCGCCGTCGTTGGCGACGGCAGGATCGGAGATCATGTCATAGCCGGCAAGGAACCTCCCGGTCATCCCGGCATGCGGCCGGTAACCGGTGTCGATCACGGCAACCGTCACCGAAGGTGACCCGTGCGTCAGGGTCCACGCGTCGAATGCATTGAGCGCGGTCGGGCTGTCGACGAGGTAGGTCTGTGCCGCGATGAATTCGTCGTTGACGGGATATGCCGCCATGGCATGACGAAGATGGTCGATCTGCGCGAACTCGACGTCGGGACTCCGCGCGACCTGCGCGGCGATGCGCTCGGCGGCCGCATCGCCGTACACGCCGTCGACCGTCACCACCTGCGCGCCCAGCGCCATTGCGCGCAACTCGCGCAATGCCAAGCCCGTCGACGCACCAAGCTTCACGATCCGCGCGGAGTCGGCCGGCGTCGATTTCACGCCGTCCGCTCTGAGCTTGACGATCAGGCGCAGCGGCTGCGAATTTGCAGGCGCAGCCGCCCCGGGCATCGTGGCCAGCGCGATCAACCCGATGACGATTCGTCGAAGCATGTTCACGTCCGCCTCCGTGGCGGGCCGGTCAGTGAGCTGGCGTCGCCGTGCTTGCGCCCCCGAGGTACTTCGCGAGAAAGCGCTCGACGCGACCGAAAAAATCGAACAGGTCGGCATCGCGGCTGAGGCCGTGTCCTTCGTCTGCGTAGACGACCCACTCGTAGGGCTTGTGGTATCTGTCGAGCGCAGCCCTGAATTCGGTGCCGTGGACCAGTGGCACGCGCCTATCGCTCGCGCCATAGGCGAGCAGGATGGGTACGCCGACCTTGTCGGCATGGTCGAGCGGATTCACGCGCTTGAAGCGTGCGCGGTCGGTCTTCGGGTCGCCGATCTGGTACGCGAGCAGCGTCGAATTCTCGGCAAGTCGCGACAGGTCCGTCTGGGCGTTGTCGAACAGATAGTCGATCGACGTCACGCCGGCCAGCGACACCGCGCACTTGATCAGCCCGGCGTCCTTGACAGCGCCCCACATTGCCGCGTAGCCGCCATAGCTGCCTCCGAAGAAGCACACGCGCGACGGGTCGACGATTCCCTGCGCCACGGCCCACGCGACGCCGTCTTCCAGGTCGTCCTGCATCGCATCGCCCCACTCGCGGTATCCCGACGACTGCAGCTTAAAGCCGAAACCCTCGGTGCCGCGGAACTGCGGTTGCAGCACCGCATAGCCGCGCGACGCGAAGAACTGCACGTCTGCCCGGTATCCCCAGTCGTCCGCCGGGACGATCGGGCCGCCGTGAATGTCGACGATCAGCGGCACCGGCTTGTCGTGCGCGTCGTGCGGCACCGTCAGCAGCGCGGGAATGGTCAGCCCGTCCCGCGCCTTGTACCTGACCCATTTCGTCGGCGCCATCGCCTTGGGATCGACCCAGGGCTCGTAGGAAAAGAGCTTTTCCATTTCCATCGTCTTGCCATCGAGCAGGTACGCGTCACCCGGATCGCGATCGGAATACGTGACGACGATCCAGCGATCGCCATTCTCGCTGCGCTGGATGACATTGACAGTATCCGGCAACGCCCTGTCCACGCTTTTCTGGACGCGGGCCCACTGCGCGTCGAACCATACGGCCGACGGCCGGTCGTTGGTGTAGCGCAGGCCGAGGAGTTGGTGCGCCTTGTAGTCGGCGATGAAGCTGGCGTTGCTTGCGTCGACATCGCGCTCCGGGTGATCGACGATCGCCCTGCCCCAGGTGCCGGTATCCACCTGGTATCCGTAGATCGCCGCACGGTCGGCACCGCCGCGGCGGCCCGAAACGTAGAGAGTCTTCCCGTCGGGGCTGAACTGCATCGGCTGCGAATCGAGGCGACCGAGCTTCGCTTCCTCGACCTTCACCCATGGATCCTTGGCGCCCTTGCGCACATACCACGCTGACGCGTCGTGGTCCACGTCGTCGGACACTGCAGCGCGGGGCACGCCCTCGAAGTCGACGACCCAGCGGCTGACGTTACCGGGCGAATCGAACGAGAGCAGCGTCTTCGCGCCGGTCGTCGTGTCGTAGCGATAGAGGTCCTCGCTGTTCACGTTGCGGTCGCGTGCAGTGAGCAGCACATCGTCGGTACCGACGAGTACCCGCTGCACCTGAACGCTCCATGCGCGGAAAAAGCCCCTCTCGCCCGACATGGCGGTGAGCACGCGCGAATCGCTGCCGTCGCGATTCACGGCAACGATTCCGGACTCCCGGGGTGGCTCGCCGGCGACCTGCTGCAGATCGCCCACGAACACGATCAGGCGCTTGTCGTTCTGCCACTGCACGCGCAGCACGTCGCCGTCACCCGGTGATTTCATGCGCACGACGGCCTTTCGATCGAGATCGATCACCGCGACGCCGCGTTGCTCCCCCACAGGTGCAATGACCGCGAGATAGTGTCCGTTGGGTGACAGCTGCGCGCCCAGGTACTGCGGCCTGCGGAAGAAATCCTCGACCGTCGGCGTCCCGGCACTCGCCGTCCCCGCGGCGCCGTTCAGCACCGATGCGGCGAGGATGGCGGCGACGCAATGGCGTAGGCGGCGTGACATCGAAAAGCTCCTTCACATCGGGCCGTTGCCCCGGCCGCGGGAGAAAGCGGGGTTTGCGAAGCGCTTCGCCCACGCCGGCGATCGTGCCTGGGAACGCAGGTACCTCCTGCGCGACCCTACACGTCGAGATTGCGCACGCCCAGCGCGTTCGACTCGATGAAATCGCGGCGCGGCTCGACCTGCTCGCCCATCAGCGTCGCGAAGATGTCGTCGGAGGTGATGGCGTCCTCGATCTGGACCTTGAGCAGCCTGCGCACGGCGGGGTCCATCGTCGTTTCCCAGAGTTGCTCTGGATTCATCTCGCCCAGCCCTTTGTAGCGCTGGATCGCGACGTTGCCGCGCGCCTCGGCGAGCAGCCAGTCGAGTGCTTCCTTGAAGGATTTGATCGCCTGCTGCTTCTCGCCGCGCCTCACGACCGCACCGGGATGAACGAGGCCCTGCAGCACGTCGGCCGCAGTGCGGATTTGCGCGGCATCGCCGCTGGCCAGGAAATCGGCGTCGAGCAGCGTCGCATGCGGCGTCCCGTGATGGGTGCGGACGATGATGACCCGATGCATCTCGGTCGCGGCGTCGTAACGCGTCTGCACCGTCACTTCGGGGTCGTCGATCGCGGCCTGCAACGCCGCCGCGCTCGACGCAGCCGCAGCTTCGGTCGCGAGATCGACGCGCGCACCGTTGAGCATGGCGCGCAGCGCGACTGGTTCGATGGCGCGCGCGAGGCGCTCGATGACTGCCTCCGCAAGCAAATACTCGCGCGCCACGTTGCCGAACGATTCCGCGGCAAGCGCCGGACGGCCGGCGCCAGGTGTCAGCTCTGCGCCCTTGAGGGCCACGCGCAGCAGGTGCTGCTTCAGCTCGTGCTCATCCTTGAGGTAGACCTCCTCCTTGCCCTGCTTCGCCTTGTACAGCGGCGGCTGGGCGATGTAGATGTGTCCGCGCTCGACCAGGTCGCGCATCTGGCGATAGAAGAACGTCAGCAACAGCGTGCGAATGTGCGAGCCATCGACGTCCGCGTCGGTCATGATGATGATGCGATGGTAGCGGAGCTTGTCGGCGTTGTAGTCGTCCTTGCCGAACCCGGTGCCCAGCGCAGTGATCAGCGTGACGATCTCCTGCGACGAGATCACCTTCTCGTCGCGTGCCCGCTCCACGTTGAGGATCTTGCCGCGCAGCGGAAGAATCGCCTGGAACTTGCGGTCGCGACCCTGCTTGGCGGAGCCTCCCGCCGAATCGCCTTCGACCAGGTAGATCTCGCACAGCGCAGGATCGCGCTCCTGGCAGTCAGCGAGCTTGCCAGGCAGCCCCATGCCGTCGAGCACGCCTTTGCGCCGCGTCAGCTCGCGCGCCTTGCGCGCAGCTTCGCGCGCCCGCGCGGCATCGACGATCTTGCCGCAGATGATCTTCGCATCGGCGGGATGTTCGAGCAGGAACTCGGCGAGCTTCGCGCTGACCACTTCCTGCACGATCGGCTGCACCTCGGAGCTCACCAGCTTGTCCTTGGTCTGCGACGAGAACTTGGGCTCGGGCACCTTGACCGACAGCACGCAGGTCAGGCCTTCGCGCATGTCGTCGCCGGTCGTCTCGACCTTCGCCTTCTTGGCGACTTCTTCCTTCTCGATGTAGTTGTTCAGCGTCCGCGTCATCGCCTGCCGCAGGCCGGTCAGGTGCGTCCCGCCATCGCGCTGGGGAATGTTGTTGGTGAAGCACTGCACCGACTCGGCATACGAATCGTTCCACTGCATCGCGACTTCGACGGTGACGCCGTCCTTTTCTCCAATGGCATTGAAGATCTTCGGATGCAGCACGGTCTTGCTGCGGCTCATGTACTCGACGAAGCCGCGGATGCCACCCGAGTACGCGAAGTTCTCGCTCTTGCCGTCGCGCTGGTCGACGAGCTCGATCTTGACGCCGTTGTTCAGGAACGAGAGCTCGCGGATGCGCTTGGCGAGGATCTCGTAGTGGAACTCGATGCGCGCGAAGGTCTCGCTCGCGGCCATGAAATGGACTTCGGTCCCGCGCCGGTCGGTCGCGCCGGCGATCGCGAGCGGCGCGACGGGAACGCCGTGCCTGAATTCCATCTGGTGGACTTTCCCGCCGCGCCAGATGCGCAGCTTCAGCCACTCGGACAGCGCATTGACCACCGATACGCCAACTCCATGGAGGCCACCCGACACCTTGTAGCTGTTCTGGTCGAACTTGCCGCCGGCGTGCAACTCGGTCATGACGATCTCGGCGGCCGACCGGCGCTCGTCGTCATCGTCCTTGATGTCGGTCGGGATGCCCCGGCCATTGTCGACCACCGACACGGAGTTGTCGGCATGGATCACGACCTTGATGTCGTCGCAGAAGCCGGCGAGCGCTTCGTCGATGGCATTGTCGAGGACTTCGAACACCATGTGGTGCAGGCCCGTCCCGTCGGAGGTATCGCCGATGTACATGCCGGGCCGCTTGCGCACGGCATCGAGCCCTTTCAGGACCTTGATGCTGGAAGAATCGTAGTCGTCGCCGTGTTGCTTGGGTTTCGGTTGTGCTGGGGTCATCACGTCTTTCGAAGGGACTGCCTCGACGATCAGATTCGCATCGGCATGACGACGTATTTGTAATCGTCGCGGCCGGGCATCGTGATCAGGGCACTGGAATTGCCGTCGCCCAGCGCCACACGCACGTTCTCGCTCGAGATGTTCGACAGCACGTCGAGCAGGTAGGTGATGTTGAAACCGATGTCGAGGCTCTCACCCTTGTACGCGACCGGCAGCTCTTCCTCGGCTTCCTCCTGCTCGCTGTTCGCGCAGATGATGCGCAACTGGTCCTCGCCGAGCACCAGTCGCACCCCGCGGAACTTCTCGTTCGACAGGATTGCCGCGCGCTGCAGCGCCGAAAGAAGAACGGCGCGGTCGAGGTCGATCAGCTTCGAATGGCCGACTGGAATCACGCGGTTGTAGTCTGGAAATTTCCCGTCGACGACCTTCGACACGAGCTCGATGCTGCCGAACCGGAATCGCACCTGGTTCGAGAGGATGTCGATCGTGAGCCGGTCCTCCGCATCCTCGAGGAGCTTCGAGAGCTCGAGCACCGTCTTGCGCGGGAGGATCACTTCCTGGCGCGCGTACTGGCCTGGCACCGAGAGGCTCGCCCAGGAGAGCCGATGTCCATCGGTAGCGACCGCCTGCAGCGACCCCTGGTCGATCACCAGCAGCATGCCGTTCAGGTAGTACCGGATGTCCTGCTGTGCCATCGCGAATTCCGCGAGCTTCAGCAGCGAACGAAAATCGCGCCGGGGCAGCGACAACGACTGCAACTGCTCGGTGCCGAGGCTGATCCGCGGGTAGTCGGCGGCTGCCAGCGTCTGCAGGTTGAAGCGCGAATGTCCGGCACGAACCGTCATCCGGCTGCCCGTCGCATCGACAGAAAGCTGCGCGGTCTCGGGGAGGGCACGCAGCAGGTCGTGCAACTTGCGCGCGCCAACCGTCGTTGCCTGCCCGTCCTTGCCGGCGAGATCGCTGACCGCAGTGATCTGCATCTCGAGGTCGGTTGCAGTCACATGCAGCTTGCCGTCCTTCTGCTCGAGCAGCACGTTGGCCAGAATCGGCAACGTCTGACGTCGTTCGACAATCCCCGACACCGCTTGCAGGGGTTTCAGCAGCGCATCACGAGCTATTTGTTTTAGCTGCATTGTCGAAGACTAAGAATAGTAATAGGAGAACGCGAAAATCGCGGACAGCGACGATTTGCGCAACGTTGTCAGGGACTTGGTATTGCCGCAATTGACGTATAACTGCGGTGCCGGCTGTGGATCGTTTGGGGGCGTTTTCGCCGTTTTGGCCCGCGGCCGATCAACGCTCAAATTATACCCGCCTCCGACCCCGGTTATCCAGCCGATCGCTGCCTGTCGTTACAGAGCTTTCGAGGGTCTTGGCAACCCTCAACTGCGCAGGACCTGGAGCAGGAAATTTACGTCGTGGTTGAGCTCCGGCATCGAATCGCGAAGCTTGGCGATCTGGCGGCAGGCATGCAATACGGTCGTGTGGTCGCGGCCTCCGAAATTGCTGCCGATCTCAGGCAGCGACAGTTGCGTGAGTTCCTTCGCCAGCGCCATCGCGACCTGGCGCGGCCGGGCGACGGCCCGCGAACGCTTCTTGGAATGCATGTCGGAGATGCGCAGCTTGTAGTAGTCGGCGACCGTCTTCTGGATGTTGTCGATCGAGACCTGCCGATTCTGCACGGCGAGCAGGTCGCGCAGCGCTTCCTTGGTCATCGCGAGGGTGATCTCCTGGCCGTGGAAGCTTGCGTAGGCGAGGATTCGCTTCAGCGCGCCTTCGAGCTCCCGCACGTTGCTGCGGATGTGCTTGGCGATGAAGAACGCCACCTGCTCGTCGAGCCGAACGCCGACCGAGGCGGCCTTCGACAGCAGGATGGCGACGCGCATCTCGAGCTCGGGAGGCTCGAGCGCCACGGTGAGACCCCAGCCGAAGCGCGAGATCAGTCGCTCCTCGATGCCTTCGATTTCCTTCGGGAACGTGTCGCAGGTGATGACGACCTGTCGATGCGCCTCGATCAGCGTGTTGAACAGGTAGAAGAACTCCTCCTGCGTGCGGCTCTTGCCGCCGAAGAACTGGATATCGTCGATCAGCAGCAGGTCGAGCGTGCGGTAGTGGCGCTTGAAATCGTCGAATGCCTTGTGCTGGTAGGCCCGGACCACGTCGGACACGTAGGTCTCGGCATGGATGTAGCGGATCTTGGCTTCGGGGTTCTGCAGCAGCAGTTGGTGGGCGATTGCCTGGATCAGGTGGGTCTTGCCGAGGCCCACGCCGCCGTAGACGAACAGCGGGTTGTACGACGTCGGGTGTTCGGCGACCTGCAGCCCCGCCGCGCGGGCGAGTTGGTT
>DASYXO010000255.1:0-10714 GCA_035934825.1 Casimicrobiaceae bacterium | reverse complement strand
TACCTGAAGGAAGGCCAGGTCGTTCGCGTCAAGGTGCTCGAGGCCGACGAGAAGGGCCGCGTGCGCCTGTCGATGAAGGCCGCCGCCGAGGACGATGCGAAGCAGGGCCAGCCCTCGGAGTCGACGCCGGCGGCGTAGGCGCTTCCAGGCCCCGGTAACGCGAAAAGGGGCGCCTGGGGCGCCCCTTTTTCATGGATGCAGCGGGTAGGCTTGGCGGCTCACTTGACGCAGATCGTGTCGCTCCCCTGGATCGGCAGGCCGTTGTAGAGCTTGCCGCTCACCGTCGCCGTGGTCTGCCCCGAGGCCCAGCTCGTTGACACGTTGTCGAACTGGCACACGAGGTCGTCGTAGCCATCGGCATTGACCTGCGTGACGGAACAGAGCGGCTTGCTGCCGCGAACCCGCAGCGCGAGCGATCCGAGCCTCAGGCTGTCGTCGCGTCGAAGATCTTTCACCTTGAAGGTCGCGGAGCCCAGGATTGCCACCGGAATGACGCCGTTGCTCGTCGGATTGATGCAACCGGTGGAGCCCGGCCGCACGTCGACGCCGACCGTCGTCACCTCGGGCGGCGAGCAGTCACTGCACGCCGGCGTGATGCTGTCAGCGAGCTGCTGCACCAATGCCGGCGGCGCATTCGGATCGAAGGTCACCCGCATCGTGTGGCTCGCATCGACGTAGCCATTGGCCACGGCCGGCGTTCCCGACGACCACTTTCCCCGTGCCGGCGTCTGGACCGACGTTGCAACGATGAAGCCCTGGTTGGCGGCGAGCTGTACTGCCTGCGAAGCATCCGCGCAGCTCCGCACGTTGAGCGTCGTCGCCGCGCCCGGATCGACCTGCCCGCCGGGCGAATTGAACTGCGCACTACCCAGGATCGAGCCGGCGGGCCACGGCGTCACGCCATCCGGCAGCAGCAACGTCGGCTCGGCGCCGCAGGTCAGCGTATTGATGTTCCCGGCAAGTGCTGGCATCGGAATGCCGCCGTCTACGATTGCGAGTGTGGCCGCGATCTGCGCCCCACCCGGACGAAGCCCGATCTCACTGCTCGCCGTCGTGTCGGTCGAATGGTCGGCGATCCCGTAGCCGAGATCGACAACCAGCGGCATCGACGTCGCCGGACCCGTGTACGCATAACGCTGGTAGGCCAGCAGGTTGGAGTTCGTCCTGGAGACGTCCGTCGGTGTCGAGCTCGCCTTCAACACCGGCAAGCCGGCCGGACCGTTGAACGTGATCGCGCCATAGACGGACCCGAGCGGTGACAGGATCGCGGGATCGAAGCTGCCGTCGAAGACCACGGTCTTGCCGAATTCGCCGCTGCCCAGGCCGCCTCCGGCGTCGATGAATCGACCGCGGCCGAGCCGCGTCTGCCCCAGGCTGTTGACGTAGATGCAGTCCCTGGGCGCCGTATCGGCCGAGGTTGACGTGGTGTCGATCGTGTAGCAATCGCGTGTCGACAGGAAGTAGGTCGTTCCCAATGCCGGCGACGCAACCGACTCGATGGCGCCGTTCACACAGTAATAACCACCCGAATAGCAGATCTGCATGAGCGACGTTGCGAGGCCGGCGAGCCGCGGATCGGGGACTGCAGCGAGTCCCGGCCCGTTGACGATGTCGAGAACTGGCCCGCGCATGATCAGGTTGACGATCGTGCCGTCGGCGGTGCCGAGGAAGAACGTATATCCGTCGACGAGCTGTGCCGTTGCAGGATCGGGTGCGTTGTCGCGGACGATGATGCCGCTTTGCGTCGGATCGTTCACCGGGTTGCACGGCGTGCAGGTGCTGCCGATGAAGACCTGGTAGGCCAGCGTGTCGGCGGTATACAAATATCGGTACCCGCCACCCGCGGTCGACGTTGCGGAGTAGGCCTCGCCGGTCGTGTCGAAACTCGCGAGGATTCTAAACGGCGCGCCGACGGTGAAATCGGCGGGAAACGACGACCCGGGATCCAGGCTCGTCAGGTGCCCCTTGATCTCCCACGCTGTCTGCAGCGCTCCGCCGCCGCTCGACGCTGCGAGCGACGCCCAAGCGAACGCCAACGCCAGCCATTTGCCTCTCATTGCATCTCCCCATTTTTGGATTCCCAGCACCCCGGCACGTGGCGCTTGTCGTCGTGGACGCATCGCGTCTCGCCCCCTGCACTTTGGGGCGCGGCGCCGCCACCGACATCGCGGTGTCCGTCGGCGGTCGAGGCCCGGTGCCGGTGGATGATCCGAGCGTCGGTTCGGGCAGGTCAATAAGGGTTTGACGTATCCCGGCCATCCGGCAGACGGACGGCACGCGCTGCCCACCGGCGCATCGCCGAGTCGGGCGGGGGGCAGGACCTCGACCGTTCGAGCTTGCGCGTGGCCTAACGCGGCGCGCGCACCGTGTCGAGGATCGCCTCGCCACTCACCGTCACCGTGACGTCGGTCGTGCCGCCCTCGACCGCGACGGGTGCCGCGGCGGCAGCGGCGATGCCAGCGACGCGCAGCACCGGTGGCCTGCCGGAATCGCTGGCATGGATGGCGACCCGTCCGGTGCGCCAGGCCCCCGCACCGAAGCTCTGCGCGGCGGCTTGCGCGCGGTGCTGCCAAGCCTTGATGGCTTGCTTGGTCAATGTGTCTTCCTCGGCGCGTCGCGCAGTGTCGCTGACCGAGAAATTGAGACCGGACAGCAGCATGCCATCCTGGCTCTGTAGTCGCGTGACCAGCGCCGCGAGCGCGGTGAAGTCCGCACTTTCGAGGCTGAGTGACTGCGTCACGCGCCAGCGCAGCGGGCGGTTCGGCTCGTTCACCTGGTAGGTCGTGTAGCCGGTCGTCGACGCATCGATGCCGGAGACGGCCTTCGCCGTCGCCAATGCCCTGCCCATGCGCGCATTGACCTCGTTCGCCGCAACGGACGCGTCCACGTTGTCGACTTCGGCGCGTAGGTATGCGTGCATCCGGTCGTTGGCGATGGTGCCAGTGGCCGACGCCAACAGGGTCACGACGGGTTGCGGCGTCGGTGCGCCGTCGACGATGGCCTGGGCCTCCGCGCCGCCGGCGGTGGCAAGGAATCCGATGCAGAGGGCGCGTAGCGCGCGCGACGAGGCGATGGAGGCCATGGGTACCTCGATCCAGGTCATGCGATTGCGGGCCGCGCGCGGCCCGATCGGGGCGCGAGCGCCCTTGGACATTGTGCGCTCATCCGGTGCCCACCGTGCGCGCGATCCGCTGCGGCAATGCGAGGATCGCATCGCGGTTCGACCACGAGAAGCAGCGCAACGCCGCGTCCTGCCACGGCAACCACAGGTGGCGCAGGTGCTCGCGCGGCGCGAGCGTGACACTCACCGGCGCACCGACGTCGAGCGAGAAGACGTGCTCGGTATTGTGCGCCGTTCCGGGGGGATAGCGGTGGCGCCATTGCGGGAAGATCTCGTACTCGATCGACTGGTGCCAATCGACGACTCCGCCGTAGCGATGCGCGTCGATGCCGGTCTCCTCGGCGAGCTCGCGCGCCGCCGTCGTCGCCAGCGCCTCGTCGTCGTCGCGGCTTCCCGTGACCGACTGCCAGTGGCCCGGGAAGTCGGCGCGCTCGAGCAGCAGCACGCGCAGGTCTCTCGTATGGACCAGGACCAGCACCGAGATCGGTTGCTTCCAGGTCATGCGCGAGTATTCGGGGCCGGCCGTCGGCGGCGTGCGCCCTATGCCGCATCCGATGGACGGCGCGGGCTGCGACGCAGGAGGCGGCTAGCCTACCAGCACCCAGAACGGAACGTGTCTCTCGCTCCAGAAGGCCGAAGCCTCCGCCAGGACTTCCTCGAGGGTCTCCCAGTCGTGCGGATGGTCTTTGCGAAAGTGCGCCGCATGGCGCAGGTGAAGGACGCAACCGGTCTTGCCGAGCCAGTCGCGGTCCTCCAGCGAGTCGGCCAGCGCATCGAAGTTGTTGCCGAAATGGGCCGGCAGCTTGAGACCGCGGGCGAGCGCGGCGAACAGCGACGCCTTGTCGGCCGCGTGCGTCAGGTCGGCGTCGAGGTAACGCAGCCGGGCCTGGGTTGCAGCGCCCGCGACGGCGTCCGAATGCCCGTGATATTCGATGACGCCTGCATTCTCGCACTGCGTGAGGTCCGGCAGCTTCATTCTCGGATCCTCCGGAATGTCCGGTAATGATCGTCGGTGTACCAGCAGGCGTCGGGTGCACGGCGCGGGCCGCCGCAGATGATGCGCCGCGCGCCGCGGGTGCGCAGCCCCGGCGTCACGACCGTGTATTCGCGATAGTAGCCACGACTGCGCAGTGGCAGGCTGCGTTCGCGATTGCCGAAGGTGATCCCGTCGCGCCCGAAGCGAAACGGACCTCCCGAGCGGATGCGTGCCAGGGTGTCGCGCGCCTGGGGAGAAAGCTGGTCGACCGCGATCTCGCCCGAGACGGGATGCCCGCGGGCCTGCACCGGGACTGCGGCAGCGAGGACGCAGACCGCGAGTGCCGCCAGCGCGATCGCGCGGCAGCGGCGACGGGCGATGGCCGGCCGGGTTGGCATGGCCGCAAGTGTAGCGCGTGGACGGTTGCGCCGACACCATCGCAACGCATCTGCCCGTCGACGGCGCAGCCAGATTGCTCCGGGTAGTCGGTGGATCGCCGCCTGCGCATCGCCGCCTGCGGATCGCCGTCGCCGCTCGCCGGCGGATGCCGGATCAGGCTGCGGGCGTCTTGATCGCGTCGGACGGACGCACTCGGATGTGCAGGTCTCGCAGCTGCTGCTCGGTGACCGGCGCAGGCGCTTCGACCAGCAGGTCCTGGCCGCGCTGGGTCTTCGGGAACGCGATGACGTCGCGTATCGACTCGGCACCGCACATCAGCGTCACGATGCGGTCGAGCCCGAACGCGATGCCGCCGTGCGGGGGCGCGCCGTAGCGCAGCGCATCGAGCAGGAATCCGAACTTGCGTTGCTGGTCCTCGACGCTGATCCCCAGCGCCTCGAACACACGTGCCTGCGCTTCGGGGCGATGGATGCGCACCGAGCCGCCGCCGATCTCCCAGCCATTCAACACCACGTCGTAGGCCTTGGCCAGTGCGTTGGCAGGGTCGGTGGCGAACCGGTCTTCATGACCGTCCTTGGGCGCCGTGAACGGATGGTGGCGCGCGGCCCACGCGCCGGTCGTGTCGTCCTGCTCGAACATCGGGAAATCGACGACCCAAAGAGGTCTCCACCCGGGTTCGACGACGCTGCGCTGATGGCCGATGCGCACGCGCAGCGCCCCCAGTGCGTCGTTGACGACCTTCGCGCGGTCGGCGACGAAGAACAGCAGGTCGCCGGAGGCCGCGCCACTGCGCTCGATGATCGCGCGCAGCGTGTCGGGCGCCAGGAACTTGACGATCGGCGACTGCAGGCCTTCCTCGTTGGGCCTCGACGCGTCGTTCACCTTGATCCACGCCAGGCCCTTCGCGCCGTGGACGCCGACGAAAGGCGCGCAATCGTCGATCTCCTTGCGCGTCATCGCGCCGCCTCCGGGCACGCGCAGTGCCGCGACCCGCCCATTCGGCAGGTCGGCAGCGCTGCGGAAGACCTTGAAGTCGACGCCCTTCATCAGGTCGGTCAGCTCGGTCAGCTTGAGCGGATTTCGCAGGTCGGGCTTGTCCGAGCCGAAGTCGCGCATCGCGTCGGCGAAGCTCATGACCGGGAACGGATCGGGCAGATCGATGGAAAGCGCGTCGCGGAACATCGACCGCACCAGGCCCTCCATCATCTGCCGTATCTCGAGCTCGTCGAGGAACGAGGTCTCGATGTCGATCTGCGTGAACTCGGGCTGGCGATCGGCGCGCAGGTCCTCGTCCCGGAAGCACTTGACGATCTGGTAATAGCGGTCGAACCCCGCCATCATCAGCATCTGCTTGAACAGCTGGGGTGACTGCGGCAGCGCGTAGAACTCGCCGTGATGGATGCGCGAGGGCACGAGGAACTCGCGCGCGCCCTCGGGCGTCGATTTGTAGAGCACTGGCGTCTCGATGTCGATGAAGCCTAGAGCGTCGAGGTAGCGGCGCGCCGCCATCGCGGTGCGGTAGCGCAGCATCAGGTTTCCCTGCATTGCCGGGCGGCGCAGGTCCATCACGCGATGCTCGAGGCGCACCGTTTCCGACAGGTTCTCGTCGTCGAGCTGGAACGGCGGCGTGGGCGAGACGTTGAAAATCTCGATCGAGTGGGCGACGACTTCGATCTCGCCCGAGACGAGATTGGGGTTGACCGTGCCCTCGGGGCGCGGCCGCACCCGGCCTTCCACCGCGACGCAGTATTCGTGGCGGAGCTTCTCGGCGAGCCCGAAGCTCTGCGCTCGGTCCGGGTCGAAGACGATCTGCACCAGGCCCTCGCGATCGCGCAGGTCGACGAAGATGACGCCGCCGTGGTCGCGCCGTCGGTGGACCCAGCCCATCACTGTGATCGTCTGGCCCAGGTATCGGCGGTCGATGCGGCCGCAATAGTCAGTTCGCTTCAAGTCAATCTCCGGCGGGTGCAGCGGTCAATGGTCGGTGATGGATCAACGGAAACGCGCGCGGCACCGCCGGCAGACGCTGCCAGCACGCGCCCGGCGCACGGTCAATTTCGGGCGGCCGAGGTCGACGTTCCGGCGGCATTCGGCGCCGCGGACGTCGGGTCGCCGATGTGCTGCGCCTCGGATCCGGTCGCGGCCGGGCGCGCGCCTGCGCGTGGCGCGACGACGCCCATCGAGATGATGTACTTGAGCGCGTCGTCGACCGTCATGTCGAGCTCGCGCACCTGCGAGCGAGGCAGCATCAGGAAGTAGCCGCCGGTCGGATTCGGCGTCGTCGGCACGTAGACGCTCACGTGCTCGCCGGGCAGATGCGGCGCCACTGACGCCGCCGGCGTCCCCGTCAGGAACGCGATCGTCCAGCTTCCCGGGCGTGGAAACTCGACCAGCAGCGCCTTGCGGAAGGCATTGCCTTTTTTCGACAGCAGGGTGTCGCTGACTTGCTTGACCGACGAGTAGATCGACTTGACGAACGGGATGCGTCCGAGCAGCGATTCCCATGCGCGAATGACGCGCTGGCCGAAGAAATTGGCGGCGACGATGCCCGTCGCGAGCAGGATCGCCAGCGCGACGACGACGCCGAGCCCGGGTATGTCGAATCCGAACAGCGCGCGAGGCTGCAGGTTCTGCGGCAGCACCAGCAGGATCTGGTCGATCGAGGTCAGCAGCCAATGGACGACCCAGATCGTGATGCCGAGCGGCACCCAGACGAGCAGGCCGGCAATCAGGTAGCGCTTCATCGCCCTGGCGCCGGTGGAGCTGCGCCAGCGGGCGCCGCTTCCGATGCGGCGGGCGAATGTGCGTCGCGGCTCATGTCGATTCCAGTCAGGATCCGCCGCCGCTGCCCGACGTCGTGCCCGTTGCCTTGGTCGTGGTCGCCGTGGCGCCGGCGGACGGCTTGGTCTCGGTCGATTTGCCGTCGCCCGATGGGCTTTCGGTCTTGCCCGCGGATCCCGCGTCGGCGCCGCTCGCACCTGCGGATGCGGCGGCGTCGGCAGGCTTGTCGCTCGCGGTCTTGGCAGCCGGTTTGCCACCGCTGTTGCGGAAGTCGGTGACGTACCACCCCGAACCCTTCAACTGGAATCCGGCGGCGGAGACGAGTTTCTGGAGCTCCGGCTTGTGGCAGGCAGGACACTCGGTGAGCGGTGCATCCGACAGCTTTTGCAACGCTTCGAGTTCATGCCCGCAGGATGCGCATCGGTATTCGTAGATCGGCATGTTCCCGGGCGCTTCGTCGCCTGGGGCAGGCTCGGCGAAGCATTTGATTAGAAAAGAATAATTATACCGCAACCGCGGGCCTCCCGCGCGTGCTCCGCAGCCTGTCGTCCGCGGCCCCGGGACCGGGGCCGCGAATCGGCCTGCGCTCGCCGCCCGGGGACGCGCGCGTGCCCGGGGGCGGGGAAACTGTCTTATCCTTGCGCTCTTGCCTGGCGTGGGGGACTCATGGCCGATCACTGGATCTGGTGGATCCTGGCGACGACGCTGATCGGCGCCGAACTGATGAGCGGCACGTTCTATCTGATCGCGATCGGCATCGCGTTCGCGATCGGCGGCGTCGTCGCGTGGCTCGGCGCCTCCACCCCGCTGCAGCTGCTGGTCGCCGGCGTGCTGGCGGTGGCGGGAGCGAGCGTCGCCCACCTGTGGCGTCGCCGTCACGGCGAGCCTCCGCGCCAGCCGGGCCTCGACATCGGGCAAATCGTTCGCGTGCGTGCGTGGCACGCCGACGGCACGGCGCGCGTCGACTATCGCGGCACGCAATGGGACGGGGTTCCCGAGTCCGCGCAGACGCCTCGCAACGACACGATGTACATTGTCGCGACGCGCGGCTCGACGCTGGTGCTCGGTGCGTCGCCGCCGTAGCCCGGTCACGCCGGCGTTTCGCACAGTCGCAACGAAGCCACATCCCTCCCGGAGGTCGTCCATGCAGGCCGGATCGTCGCTCGTCACGTTCGTGCTGTTCGTCGTGGTGCTCATCGCGATCGTCAAGACGATCCGCGTCGTTCCCCAGCAGCGCGCCTGGGTGGTCGAGCGCCTCGGGCGCTTCCACGCCGTGCTGCAGCCGGGGTTGAACTTCGTCTTCCCGATCGTCGATCGCATCGCCTACAAGCACGACCTGCGCGAGATCCCGCTCGACGTCCCGCCCCAGGTCTGCATCACCCGGGACAACACCCAGCTGCAGGTCGATGGCATCCTGTATTTCCAGGTGACCGACGCCCGGCTCGCGTCCTACGGCTCGTCGAACTACGTCGTCGCGATCACGCAACTCGCGCAGACGACGCTGCGCAGCGTCATCGGCAGGATGGAGCTCGACCGCACGTTCGAGGAGCGTGACCAGATCAACGCCGCGGTCGTCAATGCGCTCGATGCGGCGGCGCCGAGCTGGGGCGTCAAGGTCCTGCGTTACGAGATCAAGGACCTGACGCCGCCGGCCGAGATCCTGCGCGCGATGCAGGCGCAGATCACCGCCGAGCGTGAGAAGCGCGCCGTCATCGCCACGTCCGAGGGCAAGCGCCAGGAGCAGATCAACATCGCCCAGGGGCAGCGCGAGGCCGCGATCGCCAGGTCCGAAGGCGAGAAGCAGGCGGAGATCAACAATGCGCAGGGGCAGGCGGCGGCGATTCTCGCCATCGCCGAAGCGAACTCGAAGGCGATCCGGCAGGTCGCGGAGGCGATGGCCTCCCCCGGTGGCACCGGCGCGGTGAACCTCAAGATCGCCGAGCAGTACATCGCCCAGTTCGGCAACCTGGCCAAGACCACGAACACGCTGATCCTGCCGACGAACGTCGCCGATGTGGCCAGCCTGATCGCGACCGCGATGTCGGTCGTCAAGGCCGCGTCGGCCAACGGATAGGGGAGACGCGTTGGACCTGCACGGAAGCACGTTCATCGTCACCGGCGGCGCGTCGGGGCTGGGCGCGGCGACGGCGCGAATGGTCGTCGAAGGCGGCGGACGCGTCATCGTCGCCGACCTCAACGAGGAGGCCGGCCGAGCACTGGCCGGCGAGCTCGCGGCGGCGCGCTTCGTCCGCACCGATGTCGGTGACGAGGCAGGCGCGCGTGCGGCAGTGGCCGCGGCCGTGGGCGAGTTCGGCGGCGTCCACGGGCTGGTCAACTGCGCAGGAATCGTTCACCAGGAGAAGGTCGTCGGCCGGGAGGGTCCGCATACGCTCGCAGGCTTCACGCGGGCGATCGGAACCAACCTGACCGGCACCTTCAACATGATCCGGCTCGCCGCCGACGCGATGGCGAAGAACGCCCCGAACCCCGGCGGCGAGCGCGGCGTCATCGTCAACACCGCGTCGGTCGCCGCCTTCGACGGCCAGATCGGGCAGGCGGCCTACAGCGCGTCCAAGGCCGGCGTCGTCGGCATGACCCTGCCGATCGCGCGCGAGCTCGCACGCTTCGGGATTCGCGTGATGACGGTCGCACCCGGCATTTTCGAGACGCCGATGGTCGCCGGTTTCTCGCAGGAGCTGCAGGACGCGCTCGGCAGGATGGTGCCGTTCCCGTCGCGGCTCGGCAAGCCTGCGGAGTTCGCGTCGCTGGTGCGCGAGATCGTCACAAACGCGATGCTGAACGGCGAAGTGATCCGCCTCGACGGCGCGATCAGGATGGCGCCGAAATAGCGGCCCGAGTGGTCAGTCGCGCCGGATGAGCGCGAACGCCGCAGCGATCATCGAAAGGAAGAACACGAAGGTCCAGCCGGCGATCGAGAGTCCGAGGAACACCCAGCCTTTCTCGGCGCATTCGCCGCTGCCCTCGAGCACCTTGCGGATCACGTCGGTGAAAGGCAGGGTGTTCAGCATGTAGTTCAGGCCGGGGCCGCATTCCGGCACCTGGTCCTTCGGCAACGATTGCAGCCAGACCTGCCGTGCGGAGAATGCCGCGCCGGCGCCGGCGGCGATCAGCGTCAGCAACGCGTAGAATTTCGCGCCGCCCCGTTGCGGGTTGTGGATCGCCGCGATGAGGAACACGATGCCGACCACGATGACTGCGACGCGCTGGAACACGCATAGCGGGCAGGGCTCGAGGCCTTGGCCGTATTGCAGCCACAGCGCCCAGCCGATCAGCGCCGCGCAAACGACGAAGCCGAGGATGTAGGCGGGCCTGCGCGGCGGTAGCACGATCAGTGCAGCCGACGCCACGCCGATGGTCATCACCAGCACGCGGTACGCTGCCTCGGACAGCGAAGGCTCGCCTGCGAACCAGCGCAA
>DASYXO010000246.1:0-7116 GCA_035934825.1 Casimicrobiaceae bacterium | reverse complement strand
CAGCTCGGCAAAGCGCCGGTCGAACGACTCGGGTACGTGCACGAAAGGCGTCACGCTCGTCAGCTCGTCGCCGGAGACCACCAGCCGCAGGCGCACGCGCGCGTTTTTCAGCGCCTCGGGACGCTCGAAGGTGAAACTCTGGTCGACGCGCCCGCCCGGCTGTGTCTGCTGCGAGTGCTCGAGGAAACGGTAGGCGGACAGGTCGATGTGCAAATCCTCCTGCGCACCGGTCTCGGCGATCTGCAGCGCCTCGGACTCGGTGAGGGCCTTGCGCGCCGGATCGCGCACGTAGGTCTCCGGGAGGCGCCGCTCGAAACCGTCCGGCCTGCCGTCGGGACGAAGCCGGACCACGGTCTCGTCGATCGCGCCGAGGCGGAACAGCCGCACGTCCCACCAGTAGGGCGCGTAGCTGCCGCCGCGGGTCAGGCGCGCGAATGCGCGCTTGCCGCCGCCTTCGAGCTCGATGTAGTTCTGCGCTTCCGAATCGTGGCTGAAGCGCACGGCAGCGCGCGCATCGGCGGGAGCGAGCTCGAGCCGGGCTGCAAGCGCACGGGCGGCAGCGACCGCGTCGGCGCGCGAAGTCGTGACGTCGAGATTGACGATCGGAATGGCGAGCGGGAACAGGCGCAGCGCAACCGCGAGCGCGGCCAGCGAAGCCAGCGCATAGACGATCCAGAACGCGGGCCTGCGCGTGATGCCGTTCACCATGTCCCCGCGAGCACGCGCGACAGGCGCCCGGTCGTCAGTCGATCGCCTTGACGATGTCCTCGACGACCTTCTTCGCGTCGCCGAACACCATCATCGTCTTGTCCATGTAGAACAGCGGATTGTCGAGGCCGGCATAGCCCGCCGCCATCGAGCGCTTGTTGACGATGACGGTGCGCGCCTTGTGCGCCTCGAGGATCGGCATCCCGTAGATCGGGCTCCCTTTCTGCTCGGCGAGCGGGTTGACCACGTCGTTGGCGCCGAGGATAAGCGCGACGTCGGTGTTGCCGAACTCGCTGTTGATATCCTCCATCTCGAACACCTGGTCGTAGGGAACCTCGGCTTCGGCGAGCAGCACGTTCATGTGCCCCGGCATCCGGCCGGCGACCGGATGGATCGCATAGCGGACGTTGACGCCCCTGACGCGCAGCTTCTCGGCCATCTCCTTGACCGCATGCTGGGCGCGCGCCACGGCAAGGCCGTAGCCGGGAACGATGATCACGCTCTCGGCGTTGCCCATGACGAACGCCGCGTCGTCGGCGGATCCCGACCTCACCGACTTCTGCTCGCCTCCCGCCGCCACGGCGCCGCCTTCGGCGCCGAAGCCGCCGAGGATCACGTTGAAGAACGAACGGTTCATCGCCTTGCACATGATGTAGGACAGGATCGCGCCGGAGCTGCCGACCAGCGACCCGGCGATGATCAGCATCGGGTTGTTGAGCGAGAAGCCGATGCCCGCGGCCGCCCAGCCCGAGTAGCTGTTCAGCATCGAGATCACGACCGGCATGTCGGCGCCGCCTATCGGGATGATGATCAGCACGCCCAGCACGAATGCGATCGCGGTCATCACGATGTACGGCAGCCATTTCGACTCGTCGGGCGACATGAAGAACCCGATGCCGAAGCCGATAATGGCGACCGCCAGCGCGAGGTTCAGCATGTGCTGGCCCGAGAACACGACGGGCGCGCTGCGGATCCTTCCCGACAGCTTGCCGAACGCGATCACCGATCCGGAGAATGTGATCGCGCCGATGAACGTGCCGATGAAGAGCTCGAGCCGGTTGCCCGACGGGATCGGAACATGAAGGCCGAATGCCGCGGGATCGTGGATCGCGGAGATCGCGATCAGCACCGCTGCCAGCCCCACCAGCGAGTGGAACGCCGCGACGAGCTCGGGCATCTGCGTCATCTGCACGCGGCGCGCGATGATCGCGCCGACGATGCCGCCGACCGCGATGCCGGCGAGGATCATCCCGACGTTGCGCGTGTGCGAGTAGACGAGTGCCAGCGTGACGACGACGGCGATCGCCATTCCGGCGATGCCGAGCATGTTGCCGCGGCGCGCCGTCGACGGATGCGACAGGCCCTTGAGCGCCAGGATGAAGCAGATCGAGGCAACCAGGTACCAAAGCGCGACCTGATTGGCGGTCATCGCGACCCCCCGCTCGCGCTGCCGCCCGATGCCGCCGCTGCGGAATCGCGATCCACGCTCGCTCCCGAAGATGGCACGTCCATGGCGGCGCCGGTCAATGCTTGCCGGCGGCCCTGGCCCCCGGCTCCTTGCGCTTGAACATCTCGAGCATCCGCTGGGTGACCAGGAAGCCGCCAAACACGTTGACCGACGCCAACGCCACCGCAAGCACGCCGACCCAGCCACCCCAGTCGAATGCCACCGGGCCGGCCGCGAGCATGGCGCCGACCAGGATGATCCCCGAAATCGCATTGGTGACCGACATCAGCGGCGTGTGCAGTGCCGGGGTCACGCTCCAGACGACGTGGTAGCCGACGAAGATCGCGAGCACGAAGATGATCAGGTAGAAGACGATCGGATCGACACCTGCGGCCATGGCTTCCCTCCTTCTAGGCAATGCGCGTGCTGCAGACGATGCGGACGCGGCGGTTGTTCATGTTCGCGTCGCGGCTGCGCCCTTGTCGCAGACCAGCGTCGCCTGCACGATCTCGTCCTCGACGGCGAGCGCAAACTCGCCGGTCTTGAGGTTCAGCGACAGCGCGAGGAAATTGAGCACGTTGCGCGCGTAGAGCGCAGACGCGTCCGCCGCGACCAGCGCGGGCAGGTTGCCGACGCCGACGAGCTTCACGCCGTTCCTGACGACGATTCTCCCCGCCTCGGAACCCTCGACGTTGCCGCCCTGCTCGACTGCGAGATCGACGATCACCGCGCCTGGCTTCATCGCGGCGACGGTGTCGGCCTTGACGAGCTTCGGCGCCGGGCGCCCCGGAATGAGCGCGGTGGTGATCACGATGTCCATCTGCCGACAGCGCTCGGCGATGATGCCGGCCTGGCGTTGCATCCACGCCGGCGGCATCGGGCGCGCATAGCCACCCACCCCTTCCGCGATCTGCCGCTCCTCGTCGGTCTCGTAGGGAACGTCGACCCATTTGCCGCCCAGCGACTCGACCTGGTCCTTGACCGCCGGACGCACGTCGGAGGCCTCGATGACGGCGCCAAGCCGCTTGGCGGTCGCGATCGCCTGCAACCCGGCGACGCCGACGCCGAGGATCAGCATCCGCGCCGCCTTGACGGTGCCGGCGGCGGTCATCAGCATCGGCATGAACCTGCCGTATTCGTTCGCGGCCAGGATCACCGACTTGTAGCCGGCGATGTTCGCCTGCGAGGAGAGCACGTCCATCGACTGCGCGCGGCTGATCCGCGGCAGCCTCTCGAGCGCGAAGCCGGTGACGCCCGCGCCGGCGAGCGCTTCGATGCCCGCGGCGTCGAATGGGTCGAGCATGCCGATGAGCGCGGCGCCGCGCGCGAGCTTCTGGACCTCGTCGCCGACCGGCGCGCGCACCTTCAGCACCAGCGTTGCGCCGAGCGCCTCGGCAGCGCTGCCGAGGCGAGCTCCCGCGACTGCGTACTCGGTGTCCGGAATGTTGCTCGCGATTCCCGCGCCAGCCTCGACGAGGACGTCGTGCTTGCCGCTCGCACAAAGTTTCTTGACGGTCTCCGGCGTGGCCGCGACACGGGTCTCTCCCGGTCGCGTCTCGCGAGGAATGCCGATCAGCATGTTGTTGTCCCCTGCAGTTCGGCCGACGCGAATGCGGATGCTGCGGATGCGACGGCCGGTGTCAGGCGCTATCGTGCCATAAATCGTCAGACCGCCGCGGCGATCGCCTTGCCGACATCCTCCAGCTTCGCCTTGCCGCCGATGTCGGGCGTGCGCGGCGCCGACGGGTCGGCGAGCGTGCGCTCGATGGCGCCGACGATCGCGGCCGCCGCCTCGCGATGGCGGAGGAAATCGAGCATCAGCGCTCCCGACCAGATCTGGCCGATCGGGTTCGCGATCCCCTTGCCGGCGATGTCGGGAGCCGAGCCGTGAACGGGCTCGAAGAGCGACGGATGGCTGCGCTCGGGATTGATGTTCGCCGAGGGCGCGATGCCGATGGTGCCGCAGACGGCAGGTCCGAGGTCGGAGAGGATGTCCCCGAACAGGTTCGAGCCGACGACGACGTCGAAGAACTGCGGCCGCTGCACGAAATGCGCGCTCAGGATGTCGATGTGGAACTGGTCGACGCGGATGTCCGGATAATTTGCCGACATCGCCTCGAAGCGCTCGTCCCAGTACGGCATCGTGATCGAGATGCCGTTGGACTTGGTCGCGGACGTCAGGTGGCGCGCGGGCCTCGTCTTCGCGAGTTCGAACGCGTACTTGAGAATGCGGTCGACGCCCGTGCGCGTGAAGATCGATTCCTGGAACACGGTCTCGCGCTCGGTACCTTCGAAGACGCGGCCGCCGACCGATGAATACTCGCCCTCGGTGTTCTCGCGCACGACCACGAAATCGATGTCGCCGGGCTTGCGGTCGGCGAGCGGCGACGCAATGCCGGGCATCAGCCGGCACGGCCGCAGGTTGACGTACTGGTCGAAGCGGCGCCTGAACTGGATCAGCGAGCCCCACAGCGAAACGTGGTCGGGGACCGTCGCCGGCCAGCCGACGGCACCGTAGTAGATCGCTTCGAAGCCGGACAGTGTCTCGAACCAGTCTTCCGGCATCATGCTGCCGGTGCGGACGTAGCGGTCGCAGTTCCAGTCGAAATGCGCGAACTCGAGCGCGATGCCGAACTTCGCGGCAGCTTTCTCGACGACCCGAAGCCCCTCGGGAACCGTCTCCTTGCCGATGCCGTCACCGGGGATGACGGCGATGCGATGCGTCGCCATGTGCGCTCCTCGTGCAGGGACGCCATTATAGGTGCACGCCGCAGCGATTGCGCTATGATGCGCGCACACCACGATTCCTGGCACCCATGAAGCAGACCTTTCTCGACTTCGAGCAGCCGATTGCCGAGCTGCAGCAGAAGATCGACGAGCTGCGCTACGTGCACGAGGATTCCGCCGTCGACATCTCGGACGAGATCTCGAGGCTGACCAAGAAGAGCCAGCAGCTCACCAAGGACATCTACAGCAAGCTCTCCGCCTGGCAGATCGCGCAGGTCGCGCGTCATCCGCAGCGTCCGTACACGCTCGACTACGTCAACGGCATGTTCAGCGAGTTCCGCGAGCTGCACGGCGATCGCTCGTACGCCGACGACCCGGCGATCGTCGGCGGGCTCGCTCGGTTCAACGGCTTGCCCTGCATGGTCCTCGGCCAGCAGAAGGGCCGCGACACCAAGGAGAAGATCCACCGCAATTTCGGCATGCCACGCCCCGAGGGCTACCGCAAGGCGCTGCGCCTGATGAAGCTCGCCGAGAAATTCGGGCTGCCGCTGTTCACCTTCGTCGACACTCCGGGCGCCTACCCCGGCATCGGCGCCGAGGAGCGCGGACAATCGGAGGCGATCGGGCGCAACCTCTACGAGATGGCGGGTCTGCGCGTGCCGGTCATCACCACCGTCATCGGCGAAGGCGGATCGGGCGGCGCGCTCGCGATCGCGATCGGCGACGTCACGCTGATGCTGCAATATGCAACGTATTCGGTGATATCGCCGGAGGGTTGCGCGTCGATACTCTGGAAATCGGCCGAGCACGCACCCGACGCGGCAGAGACGCTCGGCATCACCTCCTCCCGGCTGAAGCAGCTCGGGCTGATCGACAAGGTCGTCAACGAGCCGCTGGGCGGAGCCCATCGCGACCACGCAGCGATGATGGTCGCGCTGAAGAAGGCACTCACCGAGGTGCTGCGTAACCTGCAGGAGCAATCGCTCGATGCGCTGCTCGAGGCGCGCGAAGACAAGATCCTCGCCTATGGGCGATTCAAGGAGATCCCCGCCGGCTGAGCCCGGGCCGGCCGATCGCCTGCGATCCGCGGTCGCGTCGGCGCTCGCCGCTTCGCTGCCCGGCGGGGGTACGGCTGCGGTCGCGCTGTCGGGGGGACGGGACTCGATCGCATTGCTGGATGCGGCGGTCGCAGTGGCGCAGGCCGCCCGTGTCCGCATCGTCGCGATCCACGTCCATCACGGGCTGTCCGGCAACGCCGACCAATGGAGCGCGTTCTGTGCGCAGGACTGTGCCGCCCGCGGCGTCCTGCTTTCGATCCGCCGCGTGAAGGTGATCCGCAGGCCGCGCGCGAGCCTCGAGGCCCAGGCGCGGGAGGCGCGCTACGCGGCGCTGACCGGCGCTGCGCGCGAGCTCGGCGCCGCCGCCGTGCTCCTCGCACATCACTCGGACGACCAGGCCGAGACGCTGCTGCTGCAACTTCTGCGCGGTGCGGGTCCTCGCGGCCTCGCCGCGATGGCGCGCGAATACGCGGACGACGGCATCCTGTGGTTGCGGCCTTTCCTGGGATTGCCGCGGGCCGACATCGACGCCTGCATCGACGAGCGTCGCCTGAGATTCGTCGACGACGAGAGCAATGCGCAGCCCGCACAGCGCCGCAATGCCCTGCGCCTTCGTGTCGTTCCTGCATTGCGGGAGCTGGCCCCCGGGTACCCGCTGACGTTGGTGCGTGCTGCCGCGCTGCAGGCCGAGGCGGCAATGCTGCAGGACGATCTCGCCCGGATCGATGCGCAAGTCGCCGGCGACGGGGACACGCTCGATCGCGCTGCGCTGGCCGCGCTGCCGGCACGGCGCGCGCGCAACCTGCTGCGCTGGTTCCTGCGCGCGCGCGGCCTGCCGGCGCCGTCGCAGCAGCGGCTCGCTTCGATGCTGGGCCAGCTTTGCGCCGCGGAGGCCTCGCCCACGCTGCGCCTTGCGCATGCCGCCGTCGAAGTGTCGATCCACCAGGGCCGGATCATCGTCCACGACCCGCCGCCGCCGCCCTATGTGCTCGACTGGCGCGGCGACGCCGCGGTCGCGCTGCCTCATGGCCGGCTCGCGCTCGCCGCGACCTGCGGCGCCGGCATCGCGACGCGCCATCTCGCGGACGCCCGAGTCTCGATCCGCGCCGGCGCGCCGGGCGAGCGCCTCCTGCCGGCCGGGCGTGCGCGGCGCCGGCCGGTGGCCGACCTGCTGCG
>DASYXO010000235.1:0-2406 GCA_035934825.1 Casimicrobiaceae bacterium | reverse complement strand
GAAGGAGCCGGACCATGGGCTGTTGTCACGCTGATTTCGCGGCACTCGAGGGAAGCGATCGCGGTATCACGATCGGGATGCCGACCTTCAGCTTCGGTCCGGGCGTGCTCGCCGAGGCCGGCGACAACGCGGTCGAGCTCGGCCTCACGCGGGTCGCGCTGTTCACCGACCGCAACCTCGCAGCCAGCGAGCACGTCGCGAAAGTGAAGGCGTCCCTCGCGGCGGCCAAGGTCGACGCCCTCGTCTACGACGAGGTCGAAATCGAGCCCAACGACCGTTCGCTGCAGGAGGCGGCGCGCTTCGCCAGCGATGCCAACGTCGACGGCTACGTGTCGGTCGGCGGCGGCTCGGTGATGGACACCTGCAAAGCGGCGAACCTCTACGCGACGCACCCGGCCTCGTTCATGACCTACGTCAACGCGCCGATCGGCGCGGGCTCGCGCGTGCCTGGTCCGGTGAAGCCGCACATCGCCTGCCCGACCACCTCGGGCACCGGATCGGAGACCACCGGCATCGCGATCTTCACGCTGTCGTCGATCAACGCCAAGACCGGCATCATCTCGCGACGGCTGATCCCGACGGTCGCACTGGTCGATCCGGACGTCACGCGCTCGCTGCCGTCCAGCGTCGTCGCTGCCACCGGCTTCGATTGCATGAGCCACGCGCTGGAGTCGATCACCGCGCGCCTCTATCCGCGCCGCCTCAACCGGGCGCAAGGCATCCTGCGCCCGGTGTCGCAGGGCGCCAATCCCTTTTCGGACGCGCTGGCGGTGCAGGCGCTGGAGAGCGTCGGGAAGTACCTGGTGCGCGCGGTGCGCGACGCCTCCGACGCCGAGGCGCGCAGCGAGATGATGTATGCGGCGATGCTCGCGGGCATCGCGTTCAACGGCGCCGGCTGCCACCTGCCGCACGGCCTGTCGTATGCGGTGTCGGGGCTGGCAAGGGACTGGCACGTCGCCGGATACCCCGAAGGCAAGTCGCTGATCCCGCACGGCATGGCGGTCGTGCTCAACAATCCGTCGGTCTGGCGGCACACGGCGCCCACGCATCCCGAGCGTCATCTGCGCTGTGCCTGCGCGCTGGGCGCGGACACGCGCGGCGCAGCCGACGCCGATGCCGGCGAGGTGCTCGCCGGCCGCGTGATCGAGCTGATGCGAGCGGTCGGCATGCCCAACGGCCTGACCGCGCTCGGCCTGGGCGAGGATCAGCTCGACGCACTCGCGACCGGCGCGGAGCCGCAATACCGCGTGATCAAGAACGCGCCGGTCGACGTCGGACGCGACGAGATCAAGGCGCTGTTCCGCGCTGCGCTTCGGTACTGGTAGACACGTCCTCGCCGGGCGCGCGCGTTGCGCTGTCCCGCTCGCCCACGCCTGGCGAGTGCTCTGGGGAATGCGGCGCGCGCGCGACGCGCCGTGCGGGCAGGCGGATGGCGAAGACGCTTCCCTTGCCGCGCTCGCTGCGGATCTCGAGTTGCGCCTGGTGCCGCAGTACGACGTGCTTGACGATCGCGAGGCCCAGCCCGGTCCCGCCGGTGGCGCGCGAGCGGCTGCGGTCGACGCGGTAGAAGCGCTCGGTGAGCCGCGACAGGTATTCGGTTGCGATGCCGATCCCGGTGTCGCGAGCCTCGAACACACCGCTGCCGTCGGCATCGACGCGCCATCCGAGCGTGATCGTCCCGGCAGGCGGCGTGTAGCGGATCGCATTGCTCACCAGGTTGCCGAACGCGCTCGCGAGCTCGTCGCGGCTGCCGTGGACTGTCGCTGCGCCGCCGATGTCGAGGGCCACTTCGTGCTGTCCGCGCGACAGCGCTTTCGCGTCCGCCGAGAGCTCCAGGAGCAGGGGAGCGACCTCGAACCGTTCCTCGACGAGGGGATTGTGCTCGCTCTCCAGTGCCGACAGCGTCAGCAGGTCCGCGACGAGCCGCTGCATGTTGCGTGCCTGTTCCTGCATCAGTTGCAGGAATCGCTTCCGCTGGCCCTGGTCGAGGTCCAGATCCTGCAGCGTCTCGATGAATCCGCTGACGACAGTGAGCGGGGTCTTCAGCTCGTGCGACACGTTGGCGATGAAATCGCGCCGCATGCGTGCGACGGCTTCGAGTTCGGTGACGTCGCGCGACATCAGGAGCTTCTGGTCGGCGGCGAACGGCACGAGCTGCAGCGCGAGCATGCGACCGGCGTCGCGGCTCGACGCGACGACGATCGACTCGCCGTAATCGCCAGTTTCCAGATAGCGGAGGAAGTCGGGCTGCCTCACCAGGTTCATGATCGGCTGGCCCTGGTCTTGCGCGAGCTCGAGGCCGAGCTGCGCCTGTGCGCGCGGATTGGCCCAGGCGATGCGGCTGCTCGCATCGAGGACCACGATGCCGTCGGGCATCGCCGCGGCGACCTGCTGGAAACGCTCGAT
>DASYXO010000217.1:0-5877 GCA_035934825.1 Casimicrobiaceae bacterium | reverse complement strand
AATCCGAACTTGCGGTTCTGGTCGCGGAACTTGCGAAGCTGCGAGAAGACGTCGGCGTTGAGCCACTCGGCGCGCGACGCGTCGAGCGCATTGATTTCGACGTGGCGCCTTGCGATCGCGAGCGCCTCTTCGGATGTATCGAGGGAGGTGACCCTGGATGCACCGGCCTTCAGGCAAGACAGGCTGAAGCCGCCGGTGTAGCAGAAGGCATTCAGCACTTCGCGTCCGGCGGCGAGCGACGCGGCGAGGGCGCGGTTGTCGCGCTGGTCGAGGTAGAAGCCGGTCTTCTGCCCCCGCTCGATGTCGATGCGGTAGCGCAATCCGCCTTCGACGATCGCCACGTCGGGCGGCAGCACGCCGATGACCGGACCCGTCCGGCTGCCAAGGCCTTCGAGGCTGCGCACGTCGGCATCCGAGCGCTCGAACACGCAGCGCGCGCCGGTCGCCTGCTGCAGGGCCCCGGCGATGGTGTCGCGCCAGGCCTCGGCCCCGGCGGAGAGCAGTTGCACCACGACGGTGTCCCCATAGCGGTCGGCGACGAGGCCTGGCAGTCCGTCGGATTCGGCGTGAACGAGGCGGCACGCGGTATGCTCGTGGTCGAGCATACCGCCGCGTGCCGCCACGGCGCGGGCGATCGAACGCGTGAAGAACGCATCGTCGATTGCCGTGGCGGCCTCGAAGCTCCACACGCGGGCCCGGATCTGCGAGACGGGCGACCAGGCGGCGCGTGCTGCGAACGCGCCGGCAGCATCCACGACGTCGACGGTTGCCCCGGGGGCCGGGTTGCCATCGACGTCGTCGATCGCACCGGAAAAGATCCAGGGATGGCGCAGCGCGAGCGATCGCGCACGCCCAGCCTTGAGCCTCAGTACGCCGTTCGACGGGGTCATGCCGTGCACAGGAGGCGCGCGTCCGGGGGCCGGATGGCGGAGGCCCGGTCGATCACCCGGTGGCGACCCCCAGCGTGTGGCCGATTGCGAACGTGACGGCACCCGCGATCGCCCCTAGCACGAGCATTCGCACGCCCGAGTACAGCGCATTGCGGCCGGTGAACAGCGAAAGCGCGGCGCCCACGCCGAACAACCCCGTGGCCGTGATGCCGATCGTCCACGGCAGCGCATGGTCGCCGCCGCCGAACACAAACGGGGCGAGCGGCGCAAACGCGCCGACGGCAAACGAGATCAGCGAGCTCGATGCCGCCCCCAGCGGCGATCCGAGTTCCCCGGGGTTGAGTCCGAGCTCCTCGCGCGCCAGGGTGTCGAGTGCATGTTCCGGATCCGCGACCAGGCGCTTGGCCAAGCGATCGGCCTGCTTGGTGGGGAGCCCTTTGGCTGCATAGATCAATGCGAGCTCCTGTGCCTCGGCCTCGGGGTATTCCTTCAGCTCGTCGCGTTCCAGCCCGATCTGGTATTCGTAAAACTCGCGCTGCGATTGCACCGAAACGTACTCGCCTGCGGCCATCGCGAACGCTCCGGCAGCCATGCCCGCGACCCCGGTCAGCACGACGACCTTGACATCGGTGCTCGCGCCGGCCACGCCGAGGATGAGACTCGCATTGGACACCAGGCCGTCGTTGACGCCGAAGACCGCCGCTCGAAGGTTGCCGCCGCCGCCAAGTCCCCGATGGCGGCGCTCGAACTGCGACCCGACGGCCGGTGCGCTGTGGCCCGGCTCGGAAGGCGGCGCGCTGCCGTAGATCGTCATGCCACGAACCTTCATCGCCGACAGCACGTTGCGCAGTCGCCGTGGCCCCAGCCATTGGACCAGCCTTGCCACCAGGCGCGTGCGCGCATCCGGCTCGAACGGCCCCGGCGCCGGGTGACCGCGCGCCGTCAGCTGGGCGCGCCAGATCGTCGCCTGCGCTTCCGCTTCGCCGGCAAGTCGTCGGAACAGCTCGGCGCGAACGGTCCCCGACTCGGCATCGGCGCAGGCGCGATACAGGAACGCCGAGCGCTGCTCCTCGGTCCAGGATTCGAGCGGATTCATGGCGCAAAGCCGTCAGCGTCGCTCGGAGGCGATCCGGTGATCGCGGAGGCGTCGTCGATCATGCGGGGTCACGCGGTGGCGATCGCCTCGATGCGGGCCATCACCTCATCCGTCAGCTTCGGAACGACATCGAGCGCCTTCATGTTCTCGGTCACCTGCGACGGCCGGCTCGCGCCGGTGATCACGGTCGAGACGTTGGGATTCTTCAGGCACCAGGCGAGCGACATCTGGGCGAGCGTGCAGCCCAGCTCGCCCGCGATCGGTGCCAGGGATTTGACCTGCTGGACGCGGCGGGGTTCGAGGATGCGCTCGGCGAGCCACTCGAAGCCTTTCAGCGCCGCCCGCGAATCGGCCGGGACGCCGTCCGAGTACTTGCCGGTCAGAAGCCCGGAGGCCAGCGGGCTCCACGTCGTCGTGCCGATGCCGTAGTCGCCGTAGAGACGCGCGTATTCCTTCTCGACGCGCTCGCGGTGGAACAGGTTGTATTGGGGTTGCTCCATCGCCGGCTTGTGCAGGTGGTGCCGCTCGGCGATGTGCCACGCGGTGGCGATCTCCGCGGCGCTCCATTCCGAGGTGCCCCAGTAGAGCGCCTTGCCCGCGGCGATCATGTCGTGCATCGCGCGCACGGTTTCCTCGATCGGCGTCTCGGTGTCGGCCCGGTGGCAGAACACGAGATCGACATGGTCGAGTCGAAGGCGCGACAGCGAGCCGTCGATCGCCTGCATCAGGTACTTGCGGCTCAACGTGTTCTTCTGGTTCGGGCCGTCGTGCAGCCCCCAGTAGAACTTGGTCGAAACGACGTAGGACTCGCGGCGCCATCCGAGTTTCGCCAGGGCGTCGCCCATGATCGTCTCGGAACGCCCTTTCGCATAGACTTCGGCGTTGTCGAAGAAATTGACCCCGGCGTCGTGCGCGGCGGCCATGCATTCGCGCGCGATCGCTTCGTCGAGCTGGTTGCCGTAGGTCACCCACGATCCGAACGCGAGCTCGCTCACCTTGAGGCCGGATTGTCCGAGCCGGCGGTAATTCATTGCAGTCATGTCGGAGGCAGGTCGGGGCGGGCGCCGGGTCGCGCCCCGGCTAGAATCGCGCCTTCGATTCTACTCCGACAGGAGCTTCGCATGCCCACGACGCACCGCGTGCCCCCCTCCCACGGCAAGCCTCCGCTCGATGTCGAAGCGCTGTGGGCGATCAAGCGCATCGGCGCGCCGACGCTGTCGCCGGACGGCCGGCTCGCATGCGTTCCGTTGACGTCCTACGACATGGATCGGAACGAAGGCTCGACCGAACTGTGGCTGTTCCCGACCGGGCAGTCCGATGCGACGGTCCGCAGGAGCGCGAAGCCCCGCAGGCTTACGGCCGGCGACAAGGACAGCGACCCGCGCTGGTCGCCCGACGGTTCTCGAATCGCGTTCACGGCCAAGCGCAAGGACGACGTCGAGGCGCAGGTCTACCTGATCGCGCCCGACGGCGGCGAGGCGATCCGGCTGACCAACCTCTCGACCGGGGCGACGGCGGTCAAGTGGTTCCCCGACGGCAGGCGGGTTGCGTTCGTGTCGTGGGTGTGGCGCGATCTCGACGGTGACGCCGCGCAGGCGAAGCGCCTCAAGTCGCGCAAGGACCACAAGGTCAAGGCACACGTGACCGAGCGCGGCGAATACCGCTACTGGGATCACTGGCTGACCGACGGGCGCGAGCCGCACGTGTTCGCCTGCGATGTCGACACCGGGCGCTGCCGCGACCTCCTCGCCGGCACCGGACTCGCGTTGCAACCATGGGATCCGACGCCGGACCACTACGACATCTCGCCGGATGGCCGGGAGCTGGCGCTGACGATCGATCCCGATCGCGAGCCTGCGATGATGAACCGCGCCGACATCGCGATCGTCGACCTGAAGCGCGGGCGCTGGCGGAACCTGACCGCCGGCAGCGGGATGTCCGACGAGCATCCCTGCTACTCGCCCGACGGTCGCTGGCTCGCCCACCATGCCTACGATACCGAGCGTTCGTTCAACGACCAGGGAAGGCTGCGCGTCATCGAGCGCAGGTCGGGCAAGGTCGCGGTGATCGCGCCGGCGTTCGACCGGGCGACGACCCACCTCCAGTGGATGCCGGATTCGAAAGCGCTGCTGTCCCTCGTGGAGGACCGCGGGCGCGTCGGGCTGTGGCGCCACCCGCTGTCGAACGAGCTTCCGACCCAGGTCGTGGCCGGCGGAGTGATTTCGGGGTTCGCGCGCTCGGCCGATGGCAGTGTGCTCGCCTACGCACGCGCCAGCGCAGTACATCCGCCGGGGCTGTTCGCGGCGCAGGGGGACGGCAGCGGCGAGCGGCAGATCGAGTCGATCAACAGGGCACTGCTCGCTCGTCATGCGCTGGGCGAGGTGCGCGAATTCACCGTCAAGGGCTGGCACGGCGAGCCGGTGCAGGTGTTCGTCACCTATCCGCCGCACTTCGATGCTCGCAGGAAATGGCCGTTGATGCATTCGATCCACGGCGGTCCGCATGCATCGCATCACGATGGATGGCACTTCCGGTGGAACGGCCAGGTGTTCGCCGGGCAGGGCTACGTCGTCGCCGCCGTCAACTACCATGGCTCGTCGGGGTTCGGGCAGCGGTTCCTCGAGACCATCACCGGGCGCTACGGTGAAAAAGAGCTCGCCGACACCGAGGCTGCCACCGATTTCCTGCTGCGCCAGGGTTGCATCGACCGCAGGCGGCTCACGGCCGCCGGCGGCAGCTATGGCGGCTTCATGGTCGCGTACATGAACGGCCACACCGACCGCTATCGCGCCTACGTCTGCCATGCCGGATGCTACGACTGGGTCAGCATGATGGCCACCGACGGCTACAGGTTCTTCGCCAAGGAGCTTGGCGCCTTTCACTGGGACGACGAGGCCCGGGTGATGCGGCAGTCGCCGCACCGTTACGTGAAGAATGCGAAGACACCAACGCTGGTCATCCACGGCGAGCTCGACTACCGCGTCCCGGCGACGCAGGGCCTGCAGTACTACGACACGCTGAAGGCCAAGGGCATCGCGGCGCGGCTCGTCTGCTTCCCCGACGAGAATCACTGGATCCTGAAGCCGCAGAATTCGCGGCTCTGGTACCGCGAGCTCTTCGCGTGGCTGGCGGCCCACGGGGGCGCCGTGCGCGGCGGGACGCCGCCCCGCGCGAAAGCACGGCGGCGCTAGCGCGCTTCGCCGGACGGACCGCTGCGGCGTTCGGCGGCCTCGCGCCGCGCCTGGCAGGCGACGCAGCGGGTCGCCGTCGGATAGGCGTACAGACGCGCCTGGGGGATCGGCCGGTCGCAGTCGATGCACGCGCCATAGCTGCCATCGGCCATGCGCGCGAGCGCCTGCTCGACCTGCGTCAGCTCGGCGAGATCGTGCGATACCTGCGCGATGTCCTGCGCAGCCATCGCATCGGCGGTGGCCCAGTCGTCGGTGTCCTCCATCCGGTTGCGCAAGCCGACCAGGCGCGGATCGTCCTGCGTCCTGAGCTTGGCAGCGACGTCGGCGCGCAATTCCTCCTGGCGCTTGCGAAGCCGAGCATCGAGCTCGCTGCGCTGGACGGGCGTGAGTGCGGGTGCTGCATCCGACGGGTTCATGGGCGGGGATTATCGGCCACTTCGCTCCGGCGCGCATCGGGTCCGGGTCGATTCGGAAACCCGGCCCCCGCCGGTCCAGGGTCCCGACCGGTCCCCTGTCGGAGCCGAAAGGGGCTTGAATCCGGGCCGGCTGACCCTAGATTGCGAGTACAGCCCTACGCCGGCAGCTGCGCAACCCGCGGAGCGCCGAGCTGATCCACCAACAACCCAAAGGAATCCGACATGACCAGACTTCAGATCTACGATCCGCTCGCAGACACCACCGTCGACAGCCTGCTCCGCAG
>DASYXO010000190.1:0-5895 GCA_035934825.1 Casimicrobiaceae bacterium | reverse complement strand
TGACGCGAGCGCACCCGAGAATTATTACAGCTCTGACCCCATTTTCCCGTAAGCTCTGACCCCAGTTTCCGTGCGGCTCAGCCACCGCCGACTGCCACCCGCGGTCGGCGCCGGATCTCGCGCTCGTCGATCGGCAGGTTGATCAACGCCGCGGCCACACTCAGCGCGATCGACAGGTACCAGACGATGTCGTAGCTGCCCGTCCTGTCGTAGAGTACGCCGCCGAGCCACGCACCCATGAAACTGCCGACCTGGTGCGAGAAGAAGGCGAATCCCGACAGCATCGCGAGGTAGCGCACGCCGAACACCTGCGCGACGATGCCGTTGGTCGGCGGCACCGTCGACAGCCACAGCAATCCCATCGCAATCGAGAACAGATAGACCGACAGCGCCGAAAGCGGCAGGAACACGAACAGCGCGATGGCGATTGCGCGCGCGAAATAGATGAACGACAGGATATGGTGCTTGGGTATCCGCGCACCGACCCTCCCTGCGATGTAGGTTCCGACCACATTGAACAAGCCAATCAGCGCCAATGCGGTGACGGCGATGCCAGGCGCCATGCCGCGGTCCGCGAGGTACGCCGGCAGGTGGACGGCGATGAAGACGACCTGGAAGCCGCAGACGAAGAAGCCGGAGGTCAGCAGGACATAGCCTCGATGGCCGAGCGCTTCGCGCATCGCCTCGCTGGCCGACTGCCTGTGCGCGTATTCGTGCCCGACCCGCTTCTCGACGAGCGCTGCGGCCAGCGGCGCCATCACGAGGCCCACGCCGCCGAGCGCGACCAGCGCACCAACCCAGCCGACATGCGAAAGCAGCCACTGCGTCAGCGGCAGTAGCGCGAACTGACCGAACGAGCCCGCGGCCGTCGATATGCCGAGGACCATGCTGCGCTTCTCGGGCGGAAACGCGCGGCCGAGCACGCCCGCGATCACGCTGAAGGTCACGCCGGACAAGCCGGTGCCGACCAGCACGCCCGCCGACAGCACGAATGACAGCGGCGTCGTTGGATGCGCCATGACGACCAGACCCAGCGCGTACAGCAGCACGCCCCCCAGCACGACCCGGCCTGCGCCGTATTTGTCGGCCACCATGCCGGCGAAAGGCTGCGTCGCGCCCCACACGAGGTTCTGCACGGCGATCGCCAGCGCAAACGTCTCGCGCGTCCAGTGCAGGTCCGCCGTCATCGGCTGCAGGAACAGGCCGAAGCCATAACGGATGCCCAGGCCCAGCGCCATGACCAGGCTGCTGCAGACCAGCACGACCGAGGGCGTGCGCCAGGTCGCTGCGGAACCCACGCTCGTTGTCATCGATGATTCCGGGATTCCCTCCCTCTCCCGCTTGCGGGCGAGGGCCGGGGTGGGGGGCGCATCGAATTTGCCGGATGCAGCGCTTCGAGCTCCGCGAGCGTCGCGATCAGCGCCTCGAGTTTCGCCTGCCCCAGCCGCTGCGCGACCTCGCGCTGCGCCTGCGCCCAGTGCGGCTGCGCGGCTTTCAACGTCGCGGCGCCAGCGCGCGTGATCGCGACCTCGCGCGTTCGCGCGTCGGCCCCGCGCACGATGTCGACGTGGCCCGCATCCACCAGCGGGTCGAGATTGCGCGACAGCGCTGTGCGGTCGAGCAGCAGCCGAGCCGCCAGCGCGGAGATGCGCAGCGGGCCGTCGCGCGCGAGCGTGCGCAGCAGTGAGAACTGGGTGACGCGAAGACCCGCAGGGGCCATCACGTCGTCGTAGAGTTGCGTCAGCGCGCGCGAGGCGCGGCGCAGCCGGCCGCAGGCGCAGGCCATTCCGGGCTGGATGGAGGACGCGGTGGCATCCGTTGCGGTCCGCGAGTTCATTCGAGATACGAGCATATGCACCTAATTGCAAGTATACGCACGCATTCCCCGGCCATGCAACACGGCGCCCTTCGCGGACAGGCGATTCCCGCCCATCTCGACAGCTGATGCATGATGTACCCGCATCTGATGCATCAGAACGACCGTCGAAATCGCGGACGATGTTCTGCAGGCCGCCAAGGAGCGCGCGCGCCGGGAGACGAAGACCGCTGGCCAGGTGATCTCGGGGCTCGCGCGCGGCGCGCTGGTGTGCCTCCCCGAGGCGCGGTCCGAGCGGAGATCCAAGGCCACGCGGCCCAGGTTCCGGCGATCGAGTGGTTCGCATCCCACGCGGGTCGTGGCTGGGCGTCGTGTCCGCTGACGCAGACCGGGTGCATCCGCATCCTGTCGCACCCGGGATACCCGAATCCCATTCCCGCAGGCGCAGTGATCGAACGGCTGCGCGAGGCAGCAGCCGATCGGCAGCATCATTTCTGGCCCGACGATCTCAGCATTCTCGACGCCGTGGCGATCGATCCGCGCCGAATCCACGGCGCGCGACAGGCGACCGATGCCTACCTGCTCGGGCTCGCCGTGCGCCACGCCGGACGGTTGGTGACGTTTGACCTGCGCATTCCACGTTCGGCAGTGAAGAATGCCAAGGCACGGCATCTCCGGGTGATCTGAAGGTTCCGCCTCCGCGATCGAGCTCGAATCCGTCGCCATCTCACGCCCATCGCTTCGACCGCTCGACCGCCTTGTCCCAGCCGCCCCGCAACTCGGCGACCTGCTCGCTCGGCATCGCCGGCTCGAAGCGCCGGTCCACTGCCCAGTGCGTGCTGATCTCGTCGATGCCGTTCCAGTAGCCGACCGCCAGTCCTGCGAGGTATGCCGCGCCAAGTGCGGTCGTCTCGAGCACCTTGGGCCTCACGACGGGGACACGCAGGATGTCGGATTGGAACTGCATCAGCAGGTCGTTGGCTGTCGCGCCGCCGTCGACGCGCAGCTCCGCGAGCGCGACGCCGGAATCCTTCTGCATCGCATCGAGGACGTCGGCGCTCTGGAAGGCGATCGATTCCAGTGCTGCGCGGGCGATGTGCGCCTTGGTGGAGCCGCGCGTCAGGCCGAACATCGCGCCGCGCGCGTAAGGATCCCAGTGCGGCGCGCCGAGCCCCGCGAAGGCCGGCACGAAATAGACGCCGGCGGTGTCGGGAACGCTCGCGGCGAGCATCTCGATGTCGGAGGCCACGCGGATGACCTGCAGACCGTCGCGCAGCCACTGCACGACGGCGCCGCCGATGAACACGCTGCCTTCGAGTGCGTAGTCGATGGAGCCGCCGCGCTTCCATGCGATGGTCGTCAGCAGGTTGTTCGACGAAGCGACGGCGCTGCGGCCGGTGTTGAGCAGCAGGAAGCATCCGGTGCCGTAGGTGTTCTTCGCGAGCCCGGGTGATAGGCAGGCCTGCCCGAAGAGCGCCGCCTGCTGGTCGCCGGCGATGCCGCCGATGGGTACCCCCACGCCGTCGAGCAGCGTCTGCGCGCACACGCCCGACGACTCCACCACCTCGGGCAGCACGCTTTCCGGAATGTCGAACAGGCGCAGCAGCTCGTCGTCCCAGGCGCCGCGCCGGATGTCGAATAGCAGCGTACGGCTTGCGTTCGACGGATCGGTCACGTGCGAGCGCCCGCCGGTGAGCTGGAACACCAGCCACGAATCGATGGTGCCGAAGGCGAGCTCGCCGCGAGCCGCGCGCGCGGGCGTCCGGAACGTGGTCGAGTAGCCACTTGAGCTTGGTGCCTGAAAAGTAGGCGTCGAGCACGAGGCCGGTCTTGCGGGCGATGAGCGGCGCCTGGCCCTGCGCACGCAATTGGTCGCACAGCGGAGCGGTGCGCCGGTCCTGCCAGACGATGGCATTGGCAATCGGGCGACCCGTCGCTCGCTCCCAGACCACGGTGGTTTCGCGCTGGTTGGTGATGCCGATCGCCGCGACGTCGGCGGCGGAGATGCCGGCGTTGGCGATCGCCTCGTGCATCACTGCCGATTGCGTCGCCCAGATCTCGGTCGCGTCATGCTCGACCCAGCCGGGCTGTGGAAAGATCTGGCGGAATTCCCGCTGCGCGGCGCCCCGCACCGCAGCGTCGTGGTCGAAGACGATGGCCCGCGAGCTGGTCGTGCCCTGGTCGAGCGCCAGGATGCAGCGCATGGGTTTCCCTCCTGCGGCTTGCGAGCCGCCTCCAATATTGCGGCGACTGTCGGGTCGCGGGTAAACTCGTCCCTTTTTCTCCGAATTGTAGCCGCAGGCCGGCTGCTGCAGGTTCGCGCAGCCGGGACCGCGGGACTCCCCCGATGCCACTGTCAACTCCCAGCCGCGCCCGCAAGCGTCTCCACTCGAGGCACGTCACCTACGAGGGCTTCCAGCGCCACGACGGACTCTTCGACATCGAAGGACACATCGTCGACGTGAAGGACCACGACGTGACGCTGTTGTCCGGCCTGCGTCCGGCGGGCGAGCCGGTGCACGACATGTCGGTGCGGGTCACGATCGACCGCAGCTACGAGATTCGCGACATCGAAGCGCACACCGATCGCATGCCCTATCCGGGCGCCTGCGACCGCATCGGTCCGGCCTACCGGGCGCTCATCGGCGCCAACCTGGTCAACGGATTCCGCAAGCGCCTGCACGACGCGATGGGGCATGTGCACGGCTGCACGCATCTGACCGAGATGCTCGGCTACCTGCCGACCGCCGCCGTCCAGACCTTCGCCGGCTTGAGGAAGCGCGAGGACGAGGGCGACGACAAGCCGTTCCAGCTCGACCGCTGCCATGCGCTCGAGACGAGCACTGAAACCGTGCGTCGCTATTATCCGAAATGGTATCGGGGCGCCGCTTGACGATCCGGGAGACCAGGTGAAGATCCACGAGTACCAGGGCAAGGAGCTGTTCCGCAAGTTCGGCGTTCCAGTGCCGCGCGGCATCCCGGCATTTTCCGTCGACGAAGCGGTGCAGGCCGCGCAGCAGCTCGGCGGGCCGGTGTGGGTCGTGAAGGCACAGATCCACGCCGGTGGCCGCGGCAAGGGCGGCGGCGTCAAGCTGGCGCGCTCGATCGACGAAGTGCGCTCGCTCGCCGGCCAGATCCTCGGCATGCAGCTTGTCACGCACCAGACGGGCCCCGAGGGCCAGAAGGTGCGGCGCCTGCTGATCGAGGACGGCGCCGACATCCGCAAGGAGCTCTACGCGGCGATGGTCGTCGACCGTGGCACCCAGCGGGTGGTCCTGATGGCGAGCGCCGACGGCGGCATGGACATCGAGGAGGTCGCGGCGAAGACCCCCGAGCGCATCCACAAGGCGTTCATCGATCCGGCGAAAGGGTTGACCGATGCACAGGCCGACGACATCGGCCGCAGGATCGGCATCCCCGATGCAAGCCTGCGCGAGGCGCGCGCCGTGTTCCACGGGCTCTTTCGCCTGTTCGACGAGACCGATGCTTCGCTGGCCGAGATCAATCCGCTGATCCTTACGGGTGACGGCAAGATCGTCGCGCTCGACGCCAAGCTCAACTTCGATTCGAACGCGCTGTTCCGGCACCCCGACATCGTCGCGATGCGCGACCTCGACGAGGAGGATCCCGCCGAGATCGAGGCGTCGAAGTACGACCTCTCGTACATCTCTCTCGACGGGAACATCGGCTGTCTCGTCAACGGCGCGGGTCTCGCGATGTCGACGATGGATGTCATCAAGCTCTACGGCGGCAGTCCCGCGAACTTCCTCGACGTCGGCGGCGGCGCGACGGCCGAGAAGGTGACCGAGGCGTTCAAGATCATGCTGCTCAATCCCGACCTGAAGGCGATCCTGGTCAACATCTTCGGCGGCATCATGCGCTGCGACGTGATCGCGCAAGGCGTGATCGCGGCGTCCAAGGCGGTCGCGCTCAAGGTGCCGCTGGTCGTGCGCATGAAAGGTACCAACGAGCAGGAAGGCCGGCGGCTTCTCGCGGAATCGGGCCTTCCCATCATCTCCGCCAACGACATGGCCGACGCGGCGCAGAAGGTCGTCGCCGCGGCGAATGGCGCGAATCGA